>JACMOJ010000199.1 GCA_014378085.1 Burkholderiales bacterium
GCGACGCCAGCTGCCGTGGTGGCCAAGGCAGCGGTGGTGGTCAAAGCGGCGGCGGCAGTCAGGGTAATGCGATTTAACGCAATCCGGCGGGCAACCTCAACTTGAACTCGCGCCGCAGCTGCTGGTTGCGAAGCCGCGCTAGTGTGCGGCGGCCAGCGTTTCGCGGTCGACGATAAACACGACTTCGTCGCCAACACTCGTTTCAGCCCAGACAAGTGGAATGTTGGGGAACGCACGTTCCACACCCTCGCGGTTGAAGCCGACCTCGACGATGAGCAGACCGTTGGCATACAGGTGTTTGGTTGCGTTTGCCATGAGTGTGCGTACATGGTCGAGGCCGTCGTCGCCCGAGGCGAGGGCCATTTCCGGCTCGCGTCGGTATTCTTCGGGAAGTTTACCCATCGATTTTGCGGATACATACGGTGGGTTGCTGATGATGATGTCGTAGTGCTTGGCACCAAGCGACTCGTACATGTCCGAGGCAAGCAAATTGATTCGATCGTCAAGCCCATAGTCGCGAACATTTTTCTTTGCTACTTCGAGTGCGTCGTGCGAGGCGTCCACCGCGTCTACCGTTGCATGGGGGAACGAGAGCGCGGCGAGAATGGCTAAACAGCCGGAGCCGGTACAAAGATCAAGCACTCGTCCGACACCGCGCGGATTTTCTACCCATGGTGCAAGGTCTTCGCGGAGTAGTTCGGCGATAAACGAACGCGGTACGATCACACGTTTGTCGACATAAAACTTATAGTCCCCCAGCCACGCTTGGTGGGTTAGGTACGCTGCGGGAATACGCTCGCGAACCCGTCGCTCAATAATGCCAAGTACGGCATCCCGCTCAGCACTGGTCAAGCGTGCGTCCAGAAAGGGCTCTAGGTGATCGAGCGGGAGGTGCAGTGTGTGCAGTACCAAATACACTGCTTCATCGTAGGCGTTTGATGAGCCATGACCGAAGAATAGTTTTTGCTCGACAAATTGGCTTACCGCAAATCGCAGCAAGTCGCGCACCGTGTGGAGCTCCCGTCGTGCCGCATCATAAATGCCGGTGTCGCCAGAGATCAACGGTTGTTCAGTTGCGGGACCGCCACTGCGGTTGGCGGCGGCGTCGAGTGGAGAACGTGAGGTGGGCGGTGACATGAACGCTCCGATGCACAGCACAGACATGGCGAGTCAGCTTGTTACGCGCCTTGCATGCTGCTGGTTGTGGTGGTTTCAAGGTTGAGTGGCCTGCCATCGCGCTTGGCCATCGTTGGGCCGACACGGGCTTCGATGTAGGATTTCAAATCGCTTCGTAGGCCGAGCAGAAAAAGTATTTCGACCAGCACAAACAGGGGGCCGACCAACAGTCCGACGATGTCGTCGACAAAGGCAGGCTTCATACCTTCGTACTTATGGCCAAGAAACTGGATTGCCCAGCCAAGCACAAACAGACCTAGCGCAATGCCGAGCCCCGCTGCCCAGCCGGTCTTGAACGAGACCAACGACGCAATCGCGCCGCACAGCACGAGGAATCCAAACATCAGAAATCCGAGGATGCGATCAAGCCATACGTAGTAGATGGTCGCAATAAGGATGCCAATCCAGCCCAGATGTACTGGCCCGATTACAACTTGCGCCAATGCCAACACGACTGAAAATACAATGATCGGCACACCGATAAAGTGTGTGGCGATGTTGCGGCGGTCGCGGTGGTACGCCGCGTATTGGGTGAGAAGTTGGTTCGCGGATTTCATTTTGACGAAGGCATGCATTGCCTATTTGGGCGCATCAAACTTGTTAAATCGCCAACAGTTTAGCAGGCTTGTTTCACTCTTATGTTCTAAATGAAATGAAAAAGTCTTTATTAGACGGGCATCTTCGGACATTTTTGCTTGAAGATGCCCGCCAAATGGGGACTTTCATTTTCTCGTTACTAATGCAACGCCGGCAGCGGAGATCACCAGTCCGCCGATCGCCCAGCCGCTAAGCGCTTCGTCAAACAACAGGTAAGCCATCACGGCAGTCACAGCGGGTGTGAGGAAGAACAGGCTCGCAACTTTGGCGGTGGCACCGTGGCGGATCATCACGTAGAGCAGCGAAATGGCACCGAGTGACAGCACAAGTGACAGCCAGCCAAGCGCGAACACAAATTGCGGTGTCCAGTGAATCACGCCGGTTTCGAATGTTGCCGCACACGCAACTAGCACCAAGCCGGTAGCGGAAAATTGGATCACTCCGCCAGTTCGCAAGTCCATCGCGGCGCAAAATCGCTTCTGGTAAATCGTGCCTGCGGTGATGCCCAGTAGTGCTACCGCTGCGCAGAGTAGCGCCGGGGTGCCTACTTCGCCGCTCGATAGTTTTGGGCTCACCGCCGCCACCACGCCGACCAATCCAAGCGACATGCCAAGCCAATGAATTGATCGCAGCCGCTCACCCAACAGAAACGACGCGGCGACGCCCGTGAGGAGCGGCTGCAATCCGGCAATGAGTGCGGTAAATGCAAGCGGCAATTTCAACGAAATTGCGTAGAGCACACCCGAGAGATACGTCGCGTGGATGAGTAGACCGGCGATTGCGGCGTGGGCAATTTCGGCTCGGCTTTGTGGCCACGGCGCGCGGAAGTAGGCGGCGGCGGCCAGCAAGATAACAACCACGACGGCCATGCGCAGTGCCATGAAGCTAAACGGTTCAGCGTAGGGGGTGCCAAGCCGCATGCCGATAAAACCCGTGCTCCAAAGGATGACAAAACTCGCGGGCGCGAATACCAGCCAGTCCGGTGCCACGACGAGGGGAGGGGAGGTGTTGTGACTCAACGCGCTAACGGGCTTCGCGGATTTTGTGCGCGTGTTCATCCGTGCGATTATCTCACTCGTATGTCTATGTCGCCCGCCAATTCCCTCTTCACGTCATATACACAGTTCGATATCGAAGTGAACGGCGTTCTCATTCACGGCGTGCAGAGTGCCCCCGCGATGAATGGAGCAACGCTTCCGCCATTGCTGCTGCTTCACGGTTACCCGCAATCACA
>JACMOJ010000200.1 GCA_014378085.1 Burkholderiales bacterium
CTCTTTGAACAAGGCGCACCACTTTTTGTGCTGTTCGGAATTTGGTGCTGTGCGCGCTTACGCTGTTCGGTAGTGCGCCATCCAAATACGCCGCCTTCGTTTGTCAACCAGTTTTGAGTCAGAGCCGTATGCCAACAGAATCCCATCCAGAGCCAAGCCCTGACGCGACCACTACTGGTGCACCTGATACTGGCACTAGCGCACCCCTCACACTCCGCGCAGCGCATATCCACATTGCCGAGGTGTTTGTCGCGTTTGTCGCGCTGATTGCGTTGCTGTACTTTGCCCGCGCCTTCTTCATCCCGTTACTGCTTGGGGTGTTGGGGAGCTACACACTCCACCCACTAGTCGATGTGCTTGAAAGATTCCGCATCCCTCGCAGCGTTGGTGCCGCGTTGGTATTGAGTCTGTTGATCGTGCTGGTCGGGTGGTTCGGTCTGGCGATGCGCGATGAGGCCATCAAGTTTGCCGAAGTGCTGCCATCGATGGCGCGAGAGTTGCGATACGAACTTAACCTGCAACGAACCGGTACGCCCAGCACATTGCAGAATATGCAGGAGGCCGCGCGGGAATTGCAGGGCGCGGCTGGTGATGCCGGCACACAGCCACCAATAGCTGGCCCGGCAAATACAAAGGGTAAAGGCAACACCGCCGTTGCACCTGCTAAAGCGACGCGTTCCCCGCCGCAGGCCAATGAGGTTAAAGAACCAACCTGGTTAAGTGACTATGTGTTGTCGCAGACCGCACTACTGGTGGGTGTGGTCGCGCAGACACCGATCGTCTTGCTGCTGATTTATTTTTTGCTCGCAGCGGGTTCAAATTTTCGACGCAAGCTCATTGGGCTGGTTGGCCCCTCGCTGACCCATCAAAAAGAAACCATCCGAATACTTGAAGAAATTCACACACAGGTACAGCGATATATGCTGTCGACGCTAGGCTCGAACGTGGCGATTGGTCTAGCGACGTGGGGGGTATTCACTCTGTTGGGGGTCGAGAACGCCGGTGTCTGGGGCCTAGCGGCGGGTATTGCCCACTTTGTACCCTACCTTGGTCCGGGTGCCATTGCTATTGCCTGCGGCATTGCCGCATTTGTCCAAACGCCGTCAATTTCCCATGCGCTTTTAATCGCGGGTACTTCGCTTGGGATTTCCAGCTTTATCGGCCTAGCAACAATGGGGTGGATCCAAAGCCGCTTTGCGCGTGTCGATACGTCGGTTCTGTTTATTGCGCTCTTGTTCTTCGGTTGGCTTTGGGGAATTTGGGGCCTGCTGTTGGGGGCCCCAATTGTTGCAATCGCAAAAGTAATCTTTGACAGAGTGGACTCGTTGAATTCTATCGGCCGTTTGTTCGGACGGTAAGTGCCTGCGCTCGCGCAGGCATCGGTGAGGAAAGATGTTGATCCGTGCGGCAGCGAACAGAAATTAATTTAGCACTGATCGATCATTGGGCCCCAGGCGATCGTTGCACATTCACTACGCGATCAGTCGCTACTCACTGTTGAAATCCGAATGAATACTCCACAAAAATTCTATCGCGGCGTGCAAGCCCCAAGCCACCCACCCCAAGTAGCAGCCATAGCTCTGATTGTCGTGCTGGCGAGTTCGTTGCTCGCAGGTTGCAATAATAAGTCGGACACCAGCGGCGCAACTACCAATAGCAAAATTGCCACCACGACGGTAGGGACCGAGATTGATGACACCGTCATTACGACAAAAGTGAAAGCCGCCTTACTTGGAAATCAAGACGTCAAAGGGTTTGGTATCAAAGTTGAGACGCGTAAGGGTGTCGTACAGCTTAGCGGTTTTGTTGACTCGCAACTCGCCATTGATCGTGCCATAGCGGTGGCGCGTACCGTCGAAGGCATTAAAAGCGTTCAGGGTGATATGACGATCAAGGAGGGTAAGGTGACTGTTGGAAACGAAGTTGATGACAGTGTCGTTACCGCACGCGTGAAATCCGCATTGCTTGCCGACAACCAGGTCAAGAGTTTTGATATCGCGGTGGTCACCCGCAAGGGGAGTGTGCAACTTTCCGGCTTTGTTGATAGCCAAGCGCAAATTGATCGCGCGGTCGATATCTCTACCAGAACTAAGGATGTGAAGACTGTTTTGAACGAGCTTAAAGTCAAAAAATAGAAGACTGCAATAAAACGCAGTTAAGTAATGTCGGTTGCTTTCAGCGTTGCAAAAGTAGGGCCAGGGTGAATTGTCGTGAGTGACAAATTGCCTTGGCCTTACTCCCCAATCGTTTTTAACCAACATCAATTTAGAAAGAGTTCTCATCATGCTTTACACAATCGCAATCGTGCTGGTCGTACTTTGGGCTTTAGGCCTTGCCACTTCGTTTACTGCAGGCGGACTGATTCACGTATTGCTCGTCATCGCAATCATTTCGGTTCTGTTAAACGTCATCAGTGGACGAAAGTCCTGAGCGTTCTGCCGTCCCGCGCAGTGCGGCGCTAAAAACATCTTTGCATAATTGCAATCGGCGGTCACGGAAGCGCGTGGCGTAGGTAGCACTTCGCGTCTGTTTTGTAGCATCGTTTTGCAGCCTCTCGCTCGTGGCCTGATTGTTTTTGCGTGTGCTCGCTTGTGCGTGCTCGCAGGTGAGCTTGCGGTATGTGTGTCTGCCGTATGTGTGCTTACAAGTTGCGATTCTATGTAAGTTTGCAGCGGCGCTCGAGTCTTTGGCGGCGTTTATTCTTTCGGCACCGTTTGTTCGACAACGCACAGATGGCCAAAGACAAATACTCGATAGTCTCTGTTCGTCCGGTTGCGCGACCCCTTTGGTGCCGCGTCAGTTCGACGCTTACTACTGGAGAATAAAATGAAATCAAAAAGCATGAAAGTGTTGAGTCAACTTCTTATCGTGACGACGCTAGCCCTGCCATTTCAGGCTGCTAATGCCGGGATGATTGGAACGGCCGCTGTTGCATCACAATCCGACACCGCTACTCAACGTTCGCTTGTCACCGTAGCATTGAATCGCAGCCAGACCGTGACCGCTTTGAGTGCTGCAGGCATCACGCCGATGAGCGCTGAGGCGCGCGTAGCGTCGATGACGGACGCGGAAGTTGCATCGATTGCAGGCCGCATTCAGGCCGCGCCCGCTGGTGCTGACGGCGGCATCATTGCGTTAATCCTTGTTGTGTTTTTGATTTGGCTGGTCGTTCAGCGTCGTTAGAAAACGCCGTTCAAAATTCCGGCAGATACTAAGTTCCGTTTTGACGCGTATCTGCCGAATTTTGGGGGTTGTGATGTTGACATCGGTACTTGCTGGTTGTAGCGCGATGATCCAGCAGACCATTGCACTTCGCGACTCGTGGCCGAGAGGCGTGCCTGCAATATCGGAAGTTGTTGAGGTGCCGTTTTATCCGCAGCAGGGTCGGTGGTGCGGGCCAGCGACATTGGCGTCCGCCCTCAACCACGCATCGTTTCCTGCAACGCCCGATAGCCTTGCCGGTCAAGTGTTTGCACCTGGACTCGGCGGTAGCCTGCAAGTGGAGATGCTCGCGGCGGCCCGCCGTGCTGGCGCACTTGCGTATAAATTGCGGCCGCAGTTGGTTGATCTGTTGCAGGAAGTTGCGGCAGGCCACCCGGTTTTGGTGCTGCAGGATAATGGGTTTGGCCTTGTTTCGGCCTGGCACTACGCGCTCGTCATTGGTTATAACTATCCTGCGGGGGAGTTATATCTGCGTTCCGGCCGTACGCCGCGTCTGGCGATGCCATTCACCGTCTTTGAGGCAAGCTGGCGATCTAGCAATTACTGGTCAATGGTCGTTTTGCCGCCGGATGTTGTGCCAGCAACCGCCAACGAGGCTGACTTACTTTCCTCGTTGTTGGCGCTGTCGCAGTCACAGTCTATTGCTGTCGAGCATTCACTAGCACAACCACAATCACAATCACAGCGACCCAATCCGGGCGTGATCGGTCTTCAGACGTTCCTCGGGCGATGGCCCGCGAACGAGCTCGCAAGCACCGCGCTTGCCAATCTTCATTACGAACGCCACCAGCTACAGGAAGCGGAAACGGTGCTGCGGGCTGGCCTGCGAGGCAGACCGGAGTCGGTCACCATGCGAAATAATCTTGCGCAGGTGCTGGCTGATCAGTATCGCTGTGCGGAGGCAACTTGGGAAATCGAACAGATCCCGCCATTGCAAAGCGAGCAAATGCGTTTTGCCGCTGACATCGCGGACACAACACGTGCCATCGCAGCGTCGATGAGCGCGGGAAAATGCCAGACCGCTGCCGTGCGATAGAACGTGCAGCGCGGCGTGCAACCGAGCGTACGACCGAGCGCGCAACCGGGTGCGCAACCAGTGTCGAGCCGCCTGGTAAAAGATAGCAAACACCATTAAACACGGGCATCTTCGAGCAAAAAATCGTGTAAACGCCCGTCTGTCAACGACTTTATCGCGTTGAATCGATTTGCCGCCAGTACATCGAGACCGAAATAAATGCGCCAAGCCATCCGAGGGTGGCGGCGATTGTGACGACGCTAAGGCACTCTTTCAAGGACGGCCCGCGGGTAAGGAAACTACCCCCGTATGACGCAGCCAGTGCGTTCACCTCCCCGCCTACCCACAAGCCAATGCCAAGGGTCGCCGCTACGGCAAGCACGCCTGCCAGTGCACCTTGCAGCGCGCCAAAGTAAAGGAAAGGACGGAGCACAAACCGACGCGGGGCACCAATTAGCCGGGCAACAACGATTTCATCTTTTTGCGTCAACATCTGTAGCCGGATCGTGTTGCCGACGACAAACACCACTGCGGCCGCTAACAAGCCACCCAACAGCATCACTAAATATTCGGCAAATCGCGCGAAACGCGTGAGCTTCTTTGCCCACTCAAAGTCCATGGTCAGGGCTTCTACCTTGGCGATAAGCTGAATCTCTTTACGCATGGCGTCCAATACGGCGGTGTCGACCGATCGCGGTTTGACGGAGAACGCATGCGGAAGAGGATTTGTCTCAATGCCAGCGAGCAAGTCGCCCAAGTTCGTGCGTTTTTTCATATCCGCCAGCGCCGCTTCACGGGCAATGAAAATCACCGCAGCCGAATTGGAATGCGCCCGTAGTTTCCGTTCGACGTCCTTGGCCTCTTGGTCGGTGGCTGATAACGCCAAGTACACATTTACGTTGGGTTCGGTATTGAGGCGTGAAGCCGCGCTGATGACGTTGTCGAACAAAATGTAGAGGCCAACCGGGAGCAGGATTGCGAGCGCAATCACCGCAATGGAAAGACCGGTGGCGAGCGGTTGCCCGCGCATTCTGCCCAATGCCCTCGATAGTGCTTGTGTATGAGCCGTCAGTGTCTTGCTCATGCAGTGACGGTTCCATGATTGATGGTGCCTTGATCGAGTGTTCCATGATCAAGCGTTCCGTGGTCAAGTGCGATGCGCCGGCACTGTAAGCGCGTCAACCCGATCTCGTCGTGTGTTGAAAGCAACACCGTTACGCCAACTTGGTTAAAACTCTTGAACAGGTCCATGATCGTGGCGGCGTAAGCTTGATCTAGGTTGCCGGTGGGCTCGTCCGCGATCAAGATCGAAGGGCGATTCACAATCGCTCGGGCAATACACAATCGTTGTTGTTCGCCGCCCGATAACGAGACGAGATCCGCCTTTTCGCGGTTGAGAAGTCCCACCTTATCAAGCGCGGCGCGCACGCGTTTGCCGGTTTCGCTGCGCGTATTCCCGGCAATTTCCAGCGGCAGGGCTGCGTTGCCAAAGACGTTTCGATCGAACAGCAATTTGTGATCCTGAAATACCAAACCGAGGTTCTGCCGCAACACCGAAATGCCAGTTTCCTTTAGCTGGGCCAAGTTTTGATTGTTCACCAACACACTGCCAGCAGAGGCGAATTCGATACCAGCGGCGAGCCGAAGCAGTGTCGATTTGCCCGCCCCGGAATGGCCGGTGACCGCCACCATCTCGCCTTTGTCGATGTTCAGCGAAACACTTCTAAGTGCTTCATAACCACTCTTGTAACGCTTGGAAACGGCGGAGAACGTAATCACGATAGCGGTGTAGGTTGCAGGCTTTAGAACAGGGCGTCGACGTATTGTTTGGCGACAAATGGTTTCAGATCATCAATGGATTCACCCACACCGATAAATCGTACCGGTATCGAGCGTTCGGGTATCTCAGCCGCCAATGCCGCCAGTACGCCGCCTTTTGCGGTGCCGTCCAATTTAGTCACGACCAAGCCAGTTAACTGCAAGGCGTCGTCGAACGCTTTGGTTTGGGAGAGCGCGTTCTGCCCGGTGTTGGCGTCCAATACCAAGAGCGTTTCATGCGGCGCTGTTGGGTCGGCTTTGGCGATGACCCGTTTGACTTTTTTGATCTCCTCCATCAGATTTAGCTGAGTGGGTAATCTGCCTGCGGTGTCCGCTAAAACGATGTCGATACCACGCGCTTTTGCTGAATGGATGGCGTCAAAAATGACGGCGGCAGAATCGCCGCCCTCCTGCGCGATGACGGTGACGTTATTTCGCTCACCCCAGGTCATCAATTGCTCGCGAGCCGCAGCACGAAATGTGTCCCCGGCCGCCAGCATCACGCTGTGGCCTTGGGCTTGGAAATATTTCGCGAGCTTGCCAATCGTGGTGGTCTTCCCTGCACCGTTGACGCCGGCGATCATGATGACGAACGGCTTGGCGGTTGTCGTAACAAGTGGCTTTTCAAGCGGCGACAATAAATCGGTGAGACTACTTTTAAGTTCGTCGTGCAGCAACGCTCGATCGGCAATCTTTTTTTCGCGTTGTGCTCGCCGCAGGCTGTCAATCAGGCGAGAGGTTGCGCGGACACCGACATCTGCCGTGATCAACGCCGTCTCAAGGTCTTCAAAGAATGCTTCGTCAATCTTCGGGTGCCGCGCGAATAAATCAGAAACGTCGGTGTTGAGTACCTCGCGGGTTTTTGAAAGTCCGCCGCGCAATCGTGCAAGCCAACCAGTCGGCGCATCGGCTGCCGATGATGTTGAACCGTTTTTTGAGGAAGTCGAAAACAAATCTTGGACCTAAAAGTAAGCCCCACCAACAAGAACGTTGATGGTCAGGCCACCATTGTAGGGGAACGCCGCCTCCCCTGAAGCAGATTGAGGCAGATTGAGGCGGATAAAAAAAATTGGGGTGATGTAAGGCAATGTGAGGCGACTTTAGGAGACGGAAGGCGATGTCAGGAGATACAACCATGCGAAAATTGTGAAATGAAAAGTCTGCGTACACAGTCGAGCCGCTACAGGAATAGCGTACGAATTGGCGGCGGCGAATGGCGAGGCCGATTATTGACCTTTCCCGACGCGGAGGGATTGCGCCCCACGGGCGATCGGGTAAAACAAACACTCTTCAATTGGCTGGGCCAGTCGATGCTTGGGATGACCTGCCTTGATGCATTTGCCGGCAGTGGAGCGCTCGGGTTTGAAGCGGCGTCTCGTGGCGCATCGCAGGTCGTGTTGTGTGAATCGAATCGCGAAACCGCAAGGTCGTTGTCGGGTAATGCTGAGCGGCTGGGTGCTCTGCAATGCAAGGTGTTCCCCGTCGATGTGAGTCTGTGGTTGCACACCAACTCGCTTAAGTTTGATGTTGCATTTTGCGATCCACCATTTTCAGCTGCACTGGACACGTTTTTGGCGCAATTAATGCCGCATTTGGCGGTGGGAGCGCGCATGTATGTAGAGTCGGGGCAACCTATCGATTCGCTTTGTACGCCGCCAAGCCGATTTGTTGTGGAAAAGGCATCAAAAGCTGGTGCGGTGCATTTTGGGTTGCTTCGACTAATTTCGGCAGGCTAACATAGCCGCTCTTCTACTATAGTCACTACCAAACGATGATTCGTGCAGTCTACCCCGGTACATTTGACCCTCTAACCAAGGGGCACGAAGACCTCGTTGAGCGCGCCTCCAAACTATTCGGCGAAGTAATCGTCGCGGTTGCGCATAGTCAAGCCAAACGCCCGTTTTTTACCCTCGAAGAACGGGTCGGTCTTTCACGAGAGATTCTTGCCAAGCATACGAATGTAAGAGTGATGGGATTTTCCGGCTTGTTGTCTGACTTTCTGGACACCCATGAAGCCAACGTGATCCTGCGCGGCCTGCGGGCGGTGTCGGATTTCGAGTACGAGTTCCAGATGGCTGGAATGAACCGGCGTCTAAATCCGGGTGTGGAAACCATGTTCCTCACCCCGTCAGACAAATATATGTTCATTTCGGCGACCATTGTTCGCGAGATCGCCGTTCTTGGCGGGGATGTAGGTGAATTTGTGCATCCGCTGACGATGCGCGCCCTTATGATAAAAGTTGGTAGGGCAACGTGAGCCTCAAGATTACGGATCAGTGCATCAACTGTGACGTCTGTGAGCCAGAATGCCCCAATGGGGCCATCTACCAAGGCGTCGAAATTTACGAAATTGACCCTGGCAAGTGTACCGAGTGCGTCGGGCATTTTGATACGCCACAGTGTCGCGAGGTGTGCCCGGTGGATTGCATTCCGCTGGACGAGTTGCGTATTGAAAGTCGCGAGGCGCTTTATGCCAAATTCATTCGGCTGACCGAAATCAAGGTCGCTGCATAACGACTCCGGCCGCCGCTGAAATTGCTGCGCGAGGCTGCTGAAATTTTCACCTTATTCTGATTTTCGCCGCTTACCGGCGAAACGCTCTAGGCTGTCGCGAAGTGTGCCCAACTCAGCGTGTTTGCTTTTAACCACATCCAACGCGGCTTGGAATTCTGCAATTTTCTCCGCCAAATCCAACTCCGCCGAGTGCATCGCGGCGATGCGTTGCGCTCGTTCATCGAGGCGTTTGCCTAGTTCGTCTAATGGGCGCTCAATACCGTTGAACAGGCCGCGCATCCAAGAGGTCGATTCGCGGTGCGCAATTTCGAACAGGTGAATAATTCGTCCCGCAATAACAGACTCGAATTGCGCCGCGACCGCACCGTTGCGGCGCGTCAAAAAATTACCGGGTCGTGGCAACTCAGTAGCAGCCGCTTCCTCGGCCTTGTCGATTTCAATGAGGAACCGGTTTGTGGCAAATGAGTGCACTTCGAAGTGTCCCAGGCCAATTTGACGAAAGTGATGTTCCCCCAGATTGCCGAACACGGTGCGAATTTCGTCGAGCTTACTGTTGATGACATTGATTCGCTCGCGCGAAAGCAAAAAATATTTCGACAAAATGTCATTCAGCGTTCCCGCCCTGACAGATGATTCGATTTGCTTGGCAGTTTCGGCGGCGTCTTGCTTTGCAATGGCGGGGCTTGTGAGTGCCGCCAGCTCATTGGCAAGTTTCCCGTGGATCGGTTTGATGGCGCGCAGCTCTTCTATTGCCACATGTAGATTGGTGCGCTTGTCGCTCGTTTCTTGTGCAAGTGCCTGCGTGATTGCTTGATTTTTTTTCCGAATCTCGCCTAAATCATTCAATCCTGCGAGTGCATCAAATCGCGCTTGGTCTAACGACGCTTGGACACTTTCCACTGTGCTGGAAAGCGTGTTCAGAATATCTTTGCCCAGCACGGCCTCACGGTCATCCGGCAGCTGCTCAGCGAGCGCTCTTTCGAGGCGGAATAGGCGGCTTCTCAAGAGCGCGTCTTGGTCGCTCTCAAAGCCACCCTTCAGCGCAAGCGCAGCCGATACCGGAACCACTTTGCCGGCGTCGATCCGCATCAAGTCAGCGACGTCTTGAATACGTTTGTCGATTTCTACCAGCCAAAGGCGATCAGCTTCCTTCATGTCCGCCTGCCCCTCGACCATCAGTCGGTCAATCTTGTTCATCACGACAATGCGCGCTTGATTCGATTCATCCTTCTCGCGTTCGCGAAAATTGCGCGATCCGCCGAGATTTTCCTTCCAGATCGCAAGATCAGGTTTGGTGATGCCTTCAGCGGCATCCAACACAACGATCACGGCATCTGCGGCTGGAATGTTTTCTCGGCTGAACTCAGGTTCTGCGGTTAGCACCGATACACCAGGTGTGTCGATGACGACAAGGCCGGCGTCGAGTATTGGGTGAGGGTAGTTAATGATTGCATACCGCCACCTTGGTACCTCGACGCCATCGTTGTCACGGCGGGAGTTTGTGACGGCATCGCTATGAAGCCCCCAAGCCACCGTCTCGGCAATCGTGGCACGACGTGTTTCTGCCAACGTCGTGAGGGCGAGATTAATTGAATCTGGATCGTCTATCGAGAATGGAATAGTCTGCCATTCGGATTTGTCCGCGTATAAGTCCGCGAAGCGGCGGGGTGCCTCGCGCGATTCAATCGGCAAAACGCGGACGTGGGGGCTTTCGTCGCGGTCGAACCTCACCTCCGTGATGCAGCGCGTCGCCTGTACTGCGCCTGAGGGTAACAGGCGCTTGCCGAGATCGGAAAAAAATAACGCGTTGATAAGTTCGGATTTTCCGCGCCCGGCCTCGGCGACAAAAATAATATTCACCCGAGCGGCGTTGGCCTGTTCTGTAAGGCGATCGAAGGTGGCCTCAGTGTCCGGTGTGCAGTAGCCATGCGCCCGCAGAAAATCGGCAATGCGCACGATCTGGGTGGTCACGCCGTAGCGCCAAGATTGCAGGTTGGCAAGCCGGGCTGTGAGCGCGTGTCTAGGCTGCATTAGAGTCAAATGTTGTCAGCAGTGGCGGCAGTGGTTGCAGTGGATGCAGTGGTTGCAGTGGCGGTAACAGAATAAGCGGGCGCTGGTAAATCGGCCTTTCGATTATGTCTGACAACGCCGGCAGTAAAACGTGCTTCGTTGCCCTTGCCGTATGGCCCGGATGCTTCCAGCGCAGTTGCGGCAGCGCTGCCCCTCCCGATCATAGACCATGGCCTTTAGCTGGAAGTAACCTAGGTTGCCATCCGCCTGCACATAATCGCGCAAGCTAGATCCGCCTGCGGCAATTGCATTGGATAGTGTTTCGCGAATCGCGACGGTAAGTGCTTGGTAGCGTCGCAGCGACACGCGACCGGCGGCAATCGTCGGCCTGATTCCCGCGCCAAACAGCGATTCGGACGCATAGATATTGCCCACGCCTACGACAATATGCGCATCCATGATGAATTCTTTCACGCTGAGCGATCGACCTCGTGAACGCTTAAACAGGTGCTCTGCGCTGAAGTCGGGCCCAAGCGGTTCCGGCCCGAGGTGATCGAGCAACGGATGCTGGGGTGTTTTGCCCGCAATCCAAAGGATCGCGCCAAAACGCCGCGGATCGTGGTACCGGATCATGGAATCATCATCGAGCAAAAAATCCACGTGATCGTGCTTATTCGGTGCGGAGTCGCGTGGTGTGGAGAATATTGAGCCAGACATACCCAAGTGACAGAGCAACAGGCCGCCCTGGGTGTCGGAACCGACATCCCAAAGGAGGTATTTGCCGCGCCGAAAAAGTTGCCGGACAACCTTTCCTTGCAGCTTGCGGCCGATATCAGACGGAATCGGCCAGCGTAGCCGAGAGTCGCGGACGACGACGTTCTCGATCCGCCGCCCCAACAGCTTCGGCAGGAGCCCAAGGCGGGTCGTTTCAACTTCTGGTAGCTCGGGCATATTGCGTTAGTCGTTGGTTTTTGTCGGGTTGGACCAAATTGTGTCATGCCGCCAATCACTGCACCGCCATCGCGCCGACATTAGGGTCGAGATGGCGAGCGCATGGTTAGTGTGACGTGGGTCTGCGAATTCGCTATGATGAGTGTATGTCAAATCAAACCACCGCCGAAACAATCCCCAAACCGATTGCCACCCGCATGAGGCTTCGCCAACGACGCGCGGTCGGACTTTGTTTTCTGGCCGCGTTTGCCGTGCCTGTTTGGTCGGCTGAATCGCTGGATTCGAAGCCGAAGTCCCAGCCTGCTGAAAACAAGTCCACACAAAAGCCCGCACCTGTTGCGACGAAATCGCCGCTAAGGATGGAGACGCCGCTGCTTTCCAGCGAGCAATTGTTGTATCAATACTTGCTTTCGGAAATCGCCGGTCAGCGCGGTCGGCCCGCAGTAGCGAGTCGCGGCATGTTAGATCTCGCGCAGAAGACGCGTGACCCGCGAATCGCGCGGCGAGCTGCTGAAATCGCGTTTCAGGCAAGGCAAATTGCCGAATCCCGCGAAGCGCTGTTGCTCTGGATTAGCTTGGAGCCCGAATCAGCTACTGCTCGCCAGGCGCTGGCGGCGTTGGTCGGTGTTCAAGGCCCAATTGAGCAGGTCGCCGAAACACTCACACAGTGGCTGCAGGATAAAACCATTGTTCCGGCGCTCTTTCTGCAAATGCCGTACTTGCTGGGGCGTTACACCGAAC
>JACMOJ010000201.1 GCA_014378085.1 Burkholderiales bacterium
AGCGGCGTGACAGCATACTGGCGCTCGCGTCGCGGGTGTGAAGATTAAACGTGGAACCCGCCACCAAAATATGTAGCCGCAAACCAAGCATACAAACCGGCTTGCCCTCAGCCACCTGATCCATCGACGAGAACTGCATTTCACTCGCGTCAATCACCGTCACCGCACCTGAGCCCTCAACTTCAAGTGTGTTGTCGGGCCCGATGAAGGCCGCTGTGTCTTCGTCCAATCCGATGCCGACCGCAAACGGATTGAAGGCCAACGCGGCAAGTAGCCGACCAATGCGGTCGCGCTGCCGAAAATGCTGATCGATGATGAAACGATTGGTGAGGCCCAACCCGGGTGCTAAGCGCACCGCGCCGGCAATCGGTGAGGCGCCTTCTTCGCCAAACGCAATCATGTGTTCCGAAATAAACGCCGCTCCTGCACTGGTACCGGCGATGTGCATGCCTGAGGCGTTGCGCTTACGCAGCGTCTTGGCGACCAACGTCCCGCCTAACAGGGTAGACAAACGAAGCTGATTGCCGCCGGTAAAAAACACCCCATTGGCGCGTTCGATACGCTCGATCCGGCCAGTTTCATTGCAGTCGCGGCGAGTATCAAAATCTATCGCTTCAACGTGCCCGGCCCCGAGGTCCGAAAAAATTTGCTCGTACCGCGGCCCGGTGTCCGGCAGACGACTTGCCGTCGGAATCACCACGATATCCGCCTTATCAGCATCACCCTGCCCGCACAACTCGACAAAGCGCCGGAGAATCTCCGGCTCGTTCTCCTTTTCCTCCGCACCGCCGATGGGAATAATCCATCCGCGTTCGCTACCTTCTAATACCGGGCTCGGCATTCACAGCTCCTGCTTGCAACAACGATGAGACCATTATGCGTCACTCAGGAAATTAGCGGCCTGCCAGCGCATTTCGTAACGCATTGAAAATCCACCAAACACGCCAGATGACGGGCAGTTTCAGGCATTTATGCTTGAAAACACCCGTGGAATGGCGCTTTCGCTCTTGCCAAGCTACAGGTTCTGAACATCATAATTCTTCACGTGCGTGGGCTGAATAATCCCCCAGCGTCGCTCCGATAGCTTGCGCTCCCTCGACAAGCTCGGGACAGTCTCTTTAAAAACGGGGGTGAGCCGCCGTGTAGCGGCGAGAGGGGGATTTTCCGACGCTGGCTCGACTGGTAAGTCCGAACAATTTAAGTCCCCTCGATTGGTTGGTCCAACCTGTTCACGTCCTTTCCCTCAACGCGGTAAAACCCTGCAAAATCAGCACATGCAAAAAATACGCGTCATTGATTCGCACACCGGCGGCGAGCCCACCCGTGTGGTGCTGGAAGGATTCCCCAATCTTGCCCAGCCCACGCTGGCCGAAAAGTTATCGGCGCTGCGTACTGAGCACGACAACTTCCGTGCCGCCGTCTGCACCGAACCTCGTGCATCTGACATTACCGTCGGCGCGCTGCTGTTGCCACCTATCGAGGCGGGCTCCGTGGCATCGGTGATTTTTTTCAACAACGTCGGCTATCTTGGAATATGCGGCCACGGCACAATCGGCGTGATCGCCACCTTGCACTATCTGGAGCGTATCCAGCCCCGCGTACATCGGCTCGATACCCCCGTCGGCACGGTGGTTTGCACACTAGCGGACGACGGCACCGTCACCATCGAAAATGTCCCGGCGTACCGTTATCGCAAAGCGGTATCCGTCACCGTGGAGGGATTCGGTGAAGTTGTGGGAGACATCGCGTGGGGCGGAAATTGGTTTTTCTTGGTCGATGCCAAACATCTCCCGTTCGGCCGAGCCCATATCCCTCACCTTCTTAACTTTGCTCTTGCGATTCGTGATGCGCTCGGCGAACAGGGCATCACGGGTAAAGACGGCGAGGTCATCGATCACATTGAGTTGTTCGGCGCGCCCTCCTCAACCAATTTCGACAGCCGCAACTTTGTGCTCTGCCCGGGAAGTGAATACGACCGCTCGCCATGTGGCACCGGCACCAGCGCAAAAGTGGCGTGTTTGGCGGACGATGGCAAATTGCTCGAAGGCCAGCGGTGGCAACAAGAAAGCATCGTTGGCAGCTATTTCGAGGCGAGCTTTCGCCGCACTGCCGAGGGCATCATTCCGATCATCAGCGGCCGTGCATACATATGCGGCGACGGCACGTTATTGCTAGACCCGAGTGATCCCTTCGCCTACGGCATTCGCTAAACCCTACGGCATTCGCTAAACCCTACGGCATTCGCTAAACCCTACGGCATTCGCTAAATCAAAACTGCCCCGAATGGTTAACTTGCGCACCACCGCCACTGCAGCCGTCACCGCCACCACCGTCAACAACATGAAAGCCGGCAATGCGTAAAACCTTCTGGAACGGCGTACTGCCCGCCATCACCACACCGTTCAATACGGATGGTAGCGTGGACCACGCATTCCTCGCCAAACACGTCGGCATAATGATGGAAGCTGGCAGCAGCGGCATCGTGCCGTTGGGTTCATTGGGCGAGACTGCGACGTTGAGTTTCGACGAAAAAAAGGCGGTTCTGCAAACGGTGGTGAAATCCGTCGCCGATTTTGCCAAACGCACGGGCAGAGACAGTGCGGCCACTGCCCCCGCCGCCACTGCCCCCGCCGCTATTGCTGCTAATGTCACCGCCGCTGTCCCCACCGTCATCCCTGGTGTAGCGGCGCTGTCGACCGCTGAGGCGGTGGCCTTCGCCAAAATGGCTAAGGACGTCGGCTGCGGCGGCCTCATGGTGCTGCCGCCGTATGTGTACACCAGCGACTGGCGCGAGATGAAACACCACGTGTCTCAAGTGATCCCCGCCACCGATCTGCCGTGTATGCTTTACAACAATCCGATCGCCTATAAACCCGATTTTTTCCCGCCACAAGTGGCAGAACTCGCGGGTGAATACGCCAACTTGGTGGCGATCAAAGAGTCGAGCGCCGATATTCGACGCATTGCGGCGATCAAATCGCTAATCGGTGCACGCCTGCATATTCTGGTGGGCGTGGACGACCTCATCGTTGAAGGTATCGCCGCTGGCGCAACCGGCTGGGTGGCCGGGCTAGTCAACGCCTACCCCCGCGAATCCATCGTCTTGTTTGAGATGGCACTGGCTGGCAAGTGGAAAGAACTGGAGCCTCTCTACCACTGGTTCCTGCCCTTGTTAAAGCTCGACACCATTCCAAAATTTGTGCAACTGATCAAACTCACCCAAGCCCACGCAGGGTTGGGCAGCGCAGCCGTGCGCGCGCCGCGAATGGAGCTGGCAGGTGCCGAACTCGCCGAGGCGGAGAACATCATCCGACACGCGAATTTGACCAAACCGGCGACCAAACCACATTTTCCTTCTTGATTCTTGGCCTGATCCGCCATTCGGATAATTTGCCCAGCTGCCATACATTGTAATGTGTATTCGTGTGTATAATAATTTATGTCCAGCGATGAAATCATCAAGCTGTTAACGCGTGCAGGTTGGCGCAAGGTTTATCAAAAAGGTAGTCATACCCAATTCAAGCACCTGTTGCTGCCCGGCAAGGTCACGGTGCCGCATCCTAAAAAAGATCTCCCTATCGGAACCGCAAGCGCGATTCTCAAACAGGCAGGACTATCAAAATGAAGTACTACCCAGTCATCGTTCATAAAGACAAAAACGCCGCGTTCGGCGTGACCGTTCCTGACCTGCCGGGCTGTTTTTCGGCTGGCGAAACATTGGAACACGCGCTTCGGAATGTGCAGGAGGCAGTAGAAGTCCATCTTCACGGCGACGACATCGCACCGGAACCAAGCGCGCTTGAGCATTGGAAAGACAACCCAAAGTACAAGAAGGCATACGCCGTCACGCTGGCGCCGGTGGACCTATCATTTATGAACGATAAAACAGTGCGTATCAACATTACGGCAAGGCAAAGCGAGCTTGCAATTGTCGACCGCGCCGCGAAAGCGGCACATATGGATCGATCAGCCTATCTTGTGACGTCGGCAATTGCAATTGCAAAAGCGAAAGTGGCGAAGTAGAGACATGGCAGCGCTAAAAATTCCTGATCCAAGATCAGAGCACGACGATCAATCATGGCGTCGGCGCATTTTCGCGGCCCTCCGTATTCATGTTGTCAGTCGGCTTTTTTGAAAATTTCAGCGACACGTCCAGCGCTCCCATGAAGTCATGAATTTTGATCGGCTTAGTGAGATAGCGCAAAAATCCTGCCTTCAGCCCTTTCTCGATGTCGTTCGGCATGGCATTGGCGCTAAGCGCAATCACGGGGATATGCGCGGTTTCCGGCATCTCGCTTAGCATTTTTAGCGCATCGATACCGCTGATGCCCGGCAAATTGATGTCCATCAGGATCACGTCCGGTATGGCCGAACGCGCAATCTCGATCCCGCTAATACCGTCTGTCCCACTCAGAAAACGGATGTTAGGCCGTCGCGCGATGAGCTCTTCGACCAGCAACAAATTGGCGGGGTTATCCTCGATGTACAGCAAGGTACGCAACGGCGCATCGAGTTGACTTTCCGCACGAACAATTTGCACCGGTAAAACTGCCGCGGGCTGCGGTACTTCAGTGGTCAGTTTGAGTTCAATCCAGAACACGCTGCCTTGTCCGACCGAACTTTCTACGCCGATAATGCCGCGCATAAATTCGATCAGCCGCTTGCTGACCACGAGGCCGATGCCGGTACCTTCGATGACGCCAGAATCTTGTCCGAGGCGGTTAAACGGCTGAAAAAGTTGCGGTAGCTGCTTCGGGTCCAATCCCTTGCCGGTATCGCGGATGCTGATACGAATTGAGTCAGGCGCACCCGCAGCACACTCCACAATGACCGCTCCACCTGCCTTATTGTATTTAATCGCATTGGAAAGCAGGTTGATGACCACCTGTTTTAGGCGAATCCGATCAGCGAGAACAAAACAAGGCATTTGAAGCTGGGGAAACGTCATATCGATGCCACGCATTTTGGCCTGCGCATCAACCATATTTTCGCACTCGCGCAGGACATCGGCCAGCGACACCGGCTCCATCGACAATGAAAGTTTTCCGGATTCGATCACAGCGAGATCGAGAATTTCATTGACCAACTCCAGCAGATACCACCCTGCTTTGAGCACTTGGTCGATACTTCGCTGTTGAGATGGCGTAGGGGTCGACGCGTCCGACGCCAGCAGTTGGCTAAAGCCGAGGATTGCATTCAGCGGTGTACGAAGTTCATGACTCATGCTGGACAGAAAATCTGATTTCGCCAAGTTGGCCTTTTCTGCTACTGATCGCGCGTTTTCCAGATCAGTGTTTTTATCAACCAACACCTTCTCAAGAGCCTCCCGCTCGGCCTCCACCTTCTTGCGGTCGGAGATGTCGTTTAACACCAAGCGCACGATCCGTGCGCCATCGTCATCGAGTACCGTGGTGGCGGCAAGCTCTGTCCAGCGAGGCGTGCCGTCATGCTTGGCGATGCGCAGATCGCAACACTGGGCTTCCTCTGTTTCAATCAACCGCTTACGAAACTGATAGTAAGTGTCCTGATCGTCTCTGACGATAAAGCGAGAGAATGGCTGTGTGGCGAGCGCGCTCCTCGCGACACCAAATAACACCGCGGCTTTGAGATTGGCTTGCAGAATCAGCCCCTGTTCGCTGATCGTGCAATAACCCACCGGCGCTAAATCATAAAGATCGAAATATTGGGCGCGCGAGGTGTCCAGCGCGAGCTGCGCGCGGCGCAATTCCTCGTTTTGCATTTCCAACTCGATCTGATACACACGCAAATCGTGCAGAGTCTGCCGCGTGGCCTCAGGGGAAAGCGGCTTCAGACTTTCTGACGACGCCGCTTCAGCGGCACTGGCGATGTCTTCGGCCTTCTGACGTAGCAACTTCGCTGCGCTGGCCGAAAGCGCATCGCGGTCGAGTGGGCTATCTTCAGTCATCACGCCCTCTTTGGATAGAACGCTCGGTGGTGGCAATTGCATAAAGCTGTCCGGTTTCATTGAGTAGCGCGGTGGAGATAATCGAGACCGCCACAACGCTGCCATCTTTGGCGATGCGTTGTGACCGATATGGCTCAAGCACTTCCGCTTGCCCCAACTGAACCAGCTTTGCCAAGGCACCGGAGCGTAAGTTTTCAGGAATCCGATCATGCACATTCATCAGTAGCGCTTCTACCTCGCTCCAGCCATACATGCGCACGGCGCCGGGGTTCCAGGCCAGAATGCGTCCTGCCAGATCCTGCACGGTGATGGCATCGTGGGCATCGCGGACGACGACGGCCAGTCGCAGCAAATCATTAGCCTGATGCAGAGCGTCGCGTATGTCAAACAGCTTCGTAATATCGACAAAAGAAATCACCGCGCCTTCGATGACATTTTCCACCGTGCGATACGGCTGTATGCGCATCGAATAACGCCTGCCGTCAAAGGCCTGTAGTTCTACCTCTTTTGGAATCAGCGTGTTGAGTACTTCCTGAAGGTCTTGCACCAAGGTGGTATAGCCGACCAAGTTTGAAACGATGTGCGCCACCGGTCGGCCTAGATCACTATTGATCAGGTTGATGATGGTGGTCGCCGCTGGGGTGAAGCGCATGATGCGTAGTTGATGGTCCACAAACACGGTACCGACACCGGTCCCGGCCAAGAGGTTGTTCATGTCGTTATTGGCCCGTGACAAATCGACAACCTTGGTTTGCAACTCGACATTGACGGTAGCCAGTTCTTCGTTAACTGATTGCAACTCTTCTTTAGAGGTTTCTAGTTCTTCGTTGGTCGATTGCAATTCTTCATTGACCGACTGCATTTCTTCGTTAGAGGCTTTGAGCTCCTCGTTGGAGCTTTCCAGTTCCTCTTGGGTCGTTTGCAGGTATTCTTGCTTGGCCCGCAGCTGCTGTTCGAGGGCTTCAATGTGAGCCACAGTGTGCCCCTCGGCATCGGTCTGCGCTACATTCGATGCGCCGGCGGGTGCGGTGGGTGCGTCGGGTGCGGCGCGGGATGTCGATAGCACCCGTTCTGGCAGAGCATCTTGCAGAATCACCAAGTACAGATCTGATTCCGGCGATTCTGCCGTGTCGGTCGCCAGCGCAGTCACCAGCGGGGACACCGTCAGATTGACGCGCGTGAAGTGACCGTTGGTTTTAACGTTCAGGTCAAAGCAACGCACCACCGCCTTGTTGCCAACAACGCGTTGCAAGGCCAGGGTCAGATCGCGGCGCAGTCCTTCTCGCGCCATTTTAAGAATGTTACTGACGCCTGTTTCACCGGGCATCAGTTCCAGATACATGCCAGAGCGCCCATGCAGGTAAAGAATGTCACCCCTGGCGTTGACCAACGCACTGGCCGACGCGAGTTGCTGCAATATCGCCTGTTCGGTTAGTTCGCGCAGTGGGAGCTTGGTTGGTAACGCAGGTTTTATACCTCCTCGCGTTCTGGACTTGCCAATCTCGTCAAGCTCGCCTTGCGTGATCACCGGCGGTAAAAAACGACCCCGCGCCTCGCGTCTTAAGTCGTAAACATATTCTTTACGCTCATACACCTTGCATTTGCGGTCGAGTACGGTAAATAACTCAGAAAATTCGCCAATACCTTCTGAGGTACCCAGGAAAAGGATGCCTCCGGGTTTCAGTGCGAAGTGGAACAACGGGATAAGTTTCTTTTGAAGTTCTGCCCCCAGATAGATCATTAGGTTACGACAACTGATCAGATCAAGCTTGGAGAAAGGCGGGTCTTTGATGACATCCTGCTCGGAAAACACCAGCATCTCGCGGATGCTTTTGTGGATGCGGTAACTGCTGCCATTCGACTCGACACTAAAAAATCGCGCCAGACGTTCCGGTGTCATGTCGGCAGCGATGCTGGCCGGGTAGACCCCCGCGCGCGCTGTCGCAATCGCCCGGCTGTCGATGTCGGTGGCAAATACCTGCACGGTGTAGTTCTGCTTAAGCGCCTCTATGCGCTCTTGCAGCATGATCGCCATCGAATACGCTTCCTCGCCGGTGGAGCACCCTGTTGACCAAACTCGAAGCGTGGCACCAGCGGGTTTGCCTTCGAAGAGTTTGGGAATGATCTGCTCCTCCAGCACGGCAAACGCCTCCGGATCGCGGAAAAAATTCGTCACGCCGATGAGCAGGTCGCGAAACAGCGCTTCGACCTCGGGTGGGGTCTGCTGGAGATATTTGACGTAGCCGTCGATCGTTTCGATCTGGTGCACCGCCATACGTCGCGCGATGCGCCGGTTGACGGTGCTCGGCTTGTATTGCGAGAAGTC
>JACMOJ010000202.1 GCA_014378085.1 Burkholderiales bacterium
GGACGCGTGCTGTATGCACTCGACGTGAGTGATCCACTCGTGCCGAAGCTGTTATGGAAAAAGACCAACGCTAGTGCCGGCCTCTCGGAGCTAGGCCAGACCTGGTCGCAGCCTACCGTGGTGCGGGTCAGAGGTTACGTCAACCCGGTGCTGATATTCGGTGGCGGTTACGACCCCAATCAGGATAGCGAGCCGCCGAGTGCCGACACCATGGGGCGCGGCATCTTTATTCTCGATGCCGTGACCGGTGGCCTGCTCTGGCGTGCAGGCCCCGGCGGTAGCGCCAGCACCTGCACCGTAACGGCAGCGACAGCGTCCACGACCGGGTGCCAATTACAGAAAATGGTTTATTCCATTCCAGCCGATATTACGCCGGTGGATCGTGATTTTGATGGCTGTATTGATCGCATCTACGCTTCCGATACCGGAGGTAATATCTGGCGGGTGGACCTGCAGGCGAAAGTGACGACGCCGAGCGGTAAGTGCGGCGACGGCATCGTATTAGCGGGCTCCGAACCAAAGGACTGGCAGGCAACGTTGCTTGCGGAAGTTGGCGGAACGGGTGCGACAAAACGCAAATTCTTCTTCCCGCCCGACGTTGTGACGACCAAGACATTTGACGTCGTTCTAGCCACGACCGGCGACCGCGAGCACCCTCTGCGCACCGTTTCCGGAACGACGCCGACCAACGCGTATGCCATCTTCAACAAGTTTTATATGATTAAGGATACGAATGTAGGTGGTGACGGTAGTGTCTGGACATCCGTGACCGATACCACCAGCAGCACCGCCAACCTTGTGGATGCCAACTTCTTTGACGCAACGTCAAGTCCGTACGATGGCACGCTGAAGGGATTCACTGTTAAGCTGGGCAATACCGGCGAGAAAGGTGTAAATGCCCCGGCAACGATCGGCGGATTTACCTTTTTTGGTACTAATCAGCCCGTGGTGCCCGATGCGGCCTCCTGCGAGCCTAACCTCGGGACTGCACGTGGATACCGAGTCAACTTTCTGACCGGTGAAGCCAAAACGGTCATCTTCGACGGCGGTGGCTTGCCGCCTTCACCGGTGACCGGGTTGGTCGAGGTGACGATTAACGGCGAAAAAAGGGTCGTACCGTTCATTATCGGCGGCGGTAACCCGGACGCCGATTGTGTGGGACCTGACTGTGATTCGGCGCTTGGCGGACTCAAGCCTTCTATTCCGATCAAAGGGGATAGAAGACGTACTTTCTGGTATCAGGAACGCGACAAATAGCGGTTTCGCGCGCGATAAAGATTCACTCGGCCATGTATCCGGGGGCCATACGGCCCCCGGTTCACGTCTGCTTCAAACCCTGCGGCAACGGAAACGTCACATTTTCAGTAATGCCATCGAGTTCCCGTACGCTGTCCGCACCCAGCGCCTTCAATTTCTTAACCACATCGCGCACCAAAACTTCCGGAGCCGATGCGCCAGACGTAACTCCGACGCGACGTTTACCCGCGATCCATTCTGGCTGTAGTTCGTTCGCGCTATCTACTTGATACGTGTCGCAACCGAGCAGGCTGGCCAGTTCGCGCAGGCGGTTGGTGTTAGAGCTGGTTCGCGATCCAACCACAATCACCACTTCAACCTGTGGCGCCATGAACTTCACCGCGTCTTGCCGATTCTGGGTGGCGTAGCAAATGTCGTCCTGTTTTTGGCCGACGATATGTGGAAATTTGCGCTTCAATGCGTCGATCACCTTTTGGCAATCATCAACCGACAGCGTCGTTTGAGACACATAAGTAAGTTTGAGACCATCTGGCAAGGAGAGCTTATCGACATCTTCCACCGTCTCAACGAGATGCATCCCCTGTTCCGATTGCCCCATCGTGCCTTCGACCTCAGGGTGACCGTCGTGGCCGATCATGATGACCTCGAATCCCTCATTACGTCGCTTCATGACTTCGATGTGCACTTTTTTAACAAGCGGGCAGGTCGCATCGAACACATGAAAACCGAGTCGAGCCGCTTGCTGTCGCACCGCCTTTGATACCCCGTGCGCACTGAACACCAAAGTGGCGCCCGCCGGGACATCGGCGAGGTCTTCAATGAAGACGGCACCTTTGCCGCGCAAATCATCGACGACGAATTTGTTGTGGACGATTTCGTGGCGCACATAGATCGGTGCGCCGTGCAACTCCAGCGCGCGCTCAACGATTTCGATGGCGCGATCAACCCCTGCGCAAAATCCACGCGGGTTAGCTAACAAAACTTCGGTTTCACTCATTTGATGTTCGTAAGTAGTAATTTATCGAAACACTAGCACTGGCGGGCCTTAACAAGTAAAAATGCCCCAAAATGCGCGCCAGTGCTAGGGTTTCATTGTTTCTTTCAATTTATCCAAGGATTCGCATCAATATGATACCCGTGCACTTCCCGGCAAATTGGCCGGTTCTTCTCAGGAGCACGGCGCCCGGGCTTATATGTCCGTTGCCCGGCTTGGCCATCCTCAGCCAACCTCTTTGGATGGCGGATGCGTTGGTGCGACAGCGGGCCTACGGAACGAGTCCAGAACCAGCATGACAGCACCCAGACAAATTGCCGAATCAGCCACGTTGAACGCCGGCCAGTAATAGCCCGCCACGTGCCACTGTACAAAATCGATCACATAACCGTGCTGGACGCGATCGTAAAGATTTCCAAACGCGCCTCCAAGGACCAGTGCCAGCGCGATCGACAACATCCGATTGGTACTGTTGCTTTTTAGCATCCACAACAGCACACAAGAAATGATCGTCGTTAAAACGACAAAAAATTCCCGCTGCCAACCCGATGCACTAGCCAGAAAGCTGAACGCCGCGCCCGAGTTGTGTGCCAGCACCAGATTGAACCAAGAAAAGATGTACTTCGATTCGCCATACTGAAAACTTGCCGTGATCGCTTGCTTGGTGATCTGGTCGATCACCAACACGACAACGCTTATCCAGAGCCAATGGAGCCACGCGAATCTGCCATTTTGTTTACGCATAGAAACGCTTTTCACCTTCACCGAACAAATTGCTTGTGCAGCGCCCGCAGATGGTGGGATGTTGATCGCTTGAGCCAACATCGGCCCGAAAGTGCCAGCAGCGTTCACATTTCGCGTGCGCGCTTGCAGTCACTGTGACGCTCAGCGCACCATCGCTAGCCGCACGATTGGCAACCGCGCTCGACGTAATCATGACGAAACGCAGGTCATCGCCAAGTGCCGCCAGTAAATCGAAATCGCTACCGTTGGCTGAAATTGTAATCTCACC
>JACMOJ010000203.1 GCA_014378085.1 Burkholderiales bacterium
AATCACGATGTCGCGGTCAGAAATTGTACCGATCATGCGGTCATCTTCGCCCACAGGCAACATGCCGAAATCGCCGTTAAGCATTTGCTGAGCAGCTTCCCTGATCGTACTGTCTGGACCGATAACCTGAACGTCCCGGCTCATTACATTTTTAATTGTTTGCATAGTATTTTCCTTTTCAGAGCATCAATAAAATTATCCAAATTGAGCAATTACAAAGTTACGTCACCTCACTCCATCGCACAGCCATAACTCTTTACTGTCGGCCACTGCGTTGTTTAATTTCCGACGCGTGTTGAATTGGCGACCACCATCGCCGGGTAAATTTGCTGCGATGGTGAGATCGTGCCCGTGCCCGAGCAGTTCGTCTGTGCGCCATCGTACATTTGCCTTCCCCATTCGTTGATCGAATTGCATCTCCAAGGAACGACGTGACGAGGATTTGGGTCTGGTCAGACGTAGATGTTCATGCCAATTCGCCTATGCTGGTTTAGATTTAATTGCCGCTTCCGCCTTCAGCCTAAATGGCCTTCAAGACTGCACCGGCTGCAACCTGTCCGAAAAAACGATGGGAAAGTGAATCACCAGCATCCGCGAGCGTCACCACGTGTTTATCTTCCACGAGGCTCGCCAGTGCTGGATCTTTATTAAAAACACGGGCGGCCGCGACGCGATTGCAAAAGATAATGGGACGTCACGCAACTTATCGAAACGGGATGTCCTGTATTTTCGCGCCGCTTCACCAACGATTCACCTTACGATTAAAGTTTTCCGTTTGCGCAAAGTCTGATAAAAAGTCTATATTCTGTCCCCACTCAAATTGCGTCAGGCGAACATGTTTCACGCATTGCCCAAAAGACAATTCAGCATTCAAAGAATAATTGCTGCCGGCGTTAGGCGATAAATGCGGCCTGAATCCAGTCACCCCGTGCCCGTTACCTCATCCTCTGCCGCCGTTGAGTCGAGCCCCATCTCGCAGTCATACAACGGCACGCATGCCGTGTTCCGGCTGTTGCGGTGTTCCGGCTGGGGGCCGGAGCTGATGAACCTTGGATATTTCCCGCACAGGGGCTGGCTGGGATTACCTGGAAATCTGCTGGTCAGTCTCGCAAGTCGGCAACAGCTACTCGCCATGGAGGCAATCAAGCACTTGGATGTGAAGCCTGGCGACCACGTGATCGATATCGCCTGTGGGCACGGTGGGGCTGCGTATATTTTGAAATGTGCTACACCGGCAGCGCGGGTGTCGGGCATCGATCTGCTGGCCGAGAACATTGTGCTCGCCAACGATATGTTTCCGCGCATCGACGGGCTCAGCTTCGTACAGGGCAATGCGCAGAATTTGCCGATGGAAGATCAATCGGTGGAACGCGCGCTGTGTTGCGAGGCCGCGTTTCATTTTCCGGACAAGGCGCAGTTTTTGCGCGAAAGCGCGCGCGTGCTCAAGCCGGGCGGGCGGCTGGTGGTAGTCGATTTCGTCTGGCGATCAGCGGAGAGTCGGGCGTGCAAGGATCACGAACTGGCGCGGCATGTGCGTGAAGTCTGGCAATGGGACGACCTGTTCACGGAAGCCGAGTACCGTAATGCGGGTGCCGCAGCGGGCTTGCGGCTTCTCCACGAAGTGGACTGGACAAATCACGTGACGCGGCCGCTGCAGGAAATTTTTGAAGTTGATGTTTGGTTGTCGCAGCGGTCCTGGGGCCGCCGCTTATTGCACGATTTCCAGCCGTTGACGAGACATTTTTCCGACGCCGACTGGGCGGCAGTTGCCTACACTGCATCTGCCCACCGATTTGTCCAGCAACATTCGCGCTATAAGGTTTTTGTGTTCGACAAATAGGCAATTGGCGCTTGTCCTGACTTTGTCTGCCTGCCAACGACCGCTGCGGGCACGGCAACGACGCCATTCAATCAAATTGCAGGCTCGGCCTTTTGACGCTTTCCCATTCACTTGCCGCGAGTTGCGCTGAGAGTGCGGTCCGTTCAATTTTTCGACAATGAAAAACGGCGCGCGCGCCGTCGCTAAAAAAAATCTGGTTCTTAAAGCCACTGGTCGTGAGCATTTGCGAAAGGCATGCCGCTGTGGGTGACCACCAATTGGTCACGTCGTTGCTTAGCTCCGAATCGGGGTAGAACTGTGCGAGTGAAGCGTGTGCCAATTCGGGCGAAAGGTCGGTCAGAACTGCTGGCTGTTGATCGTGCTTGAGGAAATGTCGGTCACAAATCTGTGATTCGATGATGAGTCGGTCTTTGCAAATAGACCAAAGATTGTCGAGTGCCAGCAGCGGGTAGCGCAGGTGGTAGAGCACACCCAGACAGAGCACCAGATCGTATTGGCCAATGACAGCGGCATCGAGGTTGTAAATCGAGCCATGAAGATGTTTTGCGTTTGAGCCTAACAGGCTCCGCGCCAGGCCGAAGCCTGACTCCGTCGCGCGTCTGACATCGACCCCTGTAACTTCAGCGCCACGCTTCTCGCATTCAAACGCATAGAAACCGTCGGCCGCGCCGATGTCCAGCACGCGCTGTCCATCAAGGCGGTTCGGTAAACCTATGCGGGTGTTGAGCTCGGTGACCGTATCTTTGGCGCCGGGCGTGATGATGCCCGGTCTGATTTCAATTCGATGCCACCAGGCGCGAGAGGCAATCATCTCCTCAACTTCAATTGTGCTCAGGTGGCTATTGTCGACTGACAGGTCAATGGTCATTGCGTAGGTTTTCTTTGAGCACATCGAGCTTGATGC
>JACMOJ010000204.1 GCA_014378085.1 Burkholderiales bacterium
CGAGATTCGGCGACGAGCCAGGGTCGGTAACATCTACGTCAACCGGAACCAGATCGGCGCTGTCGTTGGCGTCCAGCCGTTCGGCGGTGAAGGACTGTCAGGTACGGGCCCCAAGGCGGGCGGACCGCACTACTTGCTTAGGTTCGCTAGTGAGCGAACTTTTACCGTCAATACGGCGGCGGCAGGGGGGAATGCGGCGTTGATTGGCGCTTCCGAGTAGCGCAAGATTGTCAGTCTGATGTCACATTAAAGGGCTAGACTCGTACGATGATAAATCTCTCTACTGTTCTTGCATCATCGATTCTACGTTGGGCGGTAATTGTTGCGCTTGGCCTCGCCGCAGGATGCGCTAACAAGGCCGCATCGCCGCTCAACACCCGGCCCGATCACGTTGCGGCTTTTTCAATGGCGCAGTTAGGCGAACCCCATCCGCTCGAGTGGCAGCCATGGGTATTCTCAAAGTTCAATCGTCGCACCGACTATCGGGTGATCGAGACAGACGGCGGGCGCGTGCTGCGCGCGCAGGCGGAAAAATCGGCATCCGGGCTTTTGCAGGAAGTCAATATTGACCCGCGTGTGTCGCCGCACATCCGTTGGCGCTGGAATGTACCCCAGTTGCTGCCGAATGCAGACCTAAACCGAAAAGGCAGCGACGATTCGCCGGTGCGGGTGATTGTTAGTTTCGAAGGCGATTTGCAAAAGCTCGACGTCGAAGACCGGGCGATGGCGAGTATGGCGAAACTGGTGAGCGGGCGAGACATGCCATATGCGACGCTGATGTATGTGTGGGACAACAAGATGCCGGTGGGAACATTTCTAGAGAGTCCACACTCCACGCGCGCGAAGCTTATCGTTGTTGCCAGTGGCGCGAGCCAATTAGGTAAGTGGACACCTTACTCGCGTAATCTCGTCGCGGACTTTAAGAAAGCGTTTGGCGAATCGCCCGGGAAGATCATCACCGTTGGAGTCATGACCGACACAAACGCAACTGAGGCCGATGCGATCGCCTACTATGGCGATATTGCTATCTCCGCTAACCAGTAAGGCGCGGACTCTGGCCTAGATTGCCTTTAAATGCTCCGGCTTGTGGCTTCCGGACAGCAGCACCAGCATAGACTGTCCTTCGCGTTTCCAGAGCTCAATCGCGTCTTCAAAAAGTTCGATCACCGTTTCGAGCTCACTTTCGTGATGCTGCGCAAAAGCGTCCGTATGATCAAAGTAGATGCAGTAGCCGTCGGCGGATAACCAGCCCATGTCGGTGATGCAATCGTAGAACGCGTCCCAGTTTTTGCCGAAATCTGCTGGAAATTTCATCGCTACTGACGCGTGGTTCAAAAATTGTTCCTTGCCCTCAATTTTTTGCCCCTCTAAGTGGAAAAACGCCATGCCTTTCAAACGTGCGAGTTTGCTAAGTTCGCTAACGCTGGCGTGGGAGGTTAGCCAAAAAACGCCGCGCGGCAAGTCGCTGGACAGAATGTTTTTGAGCTCGGCGGAAGGCATGATTATTCCAGTATGCGTTTAAAAGAGTTGTAGTGGTCAGCAGTGTAGTAACAAGTGGATGCGTTTGGTGAGCGTACGTCGCCGCCGCAAACGATACGCCGAGCGCCGCGATTTTTTGCGCCAAGTGTGGGCACCGTATATTCTTTGTAGTAGCCGCGCGGCTGAGTCGGCAGCCGTTGCTCGCGGTTGCCAAATGTTGTGCCATCTTTTTTTGCGTGTTGAAATGGACCGCCGGCGCGAATCAGCTTTAGGACTTCCCGCCCCTGCTCGGGTAGGGCACTGACAGAAACGGTTCCAACAATATTGGCTTCCCGTGCGCTGACGCAAGGAACACCAGCGATGCTGATGGCAAGCAAAAGCCATCCTAGGCTAAGTATTACGGCACGCCGCAATTGCCAAGGCGAACGGGTGGAAACATTCACGGCAGACATCCTAACCATCGTTACGGCAATAAGGGCTTGTTTGGACATTGCGTTTTAGTACAATCTGCGTACAAATAAAGCGAATGGTCATGCAGTGCAAAACCGCGGTCTTTGGCGATTTTGCACTGGCGTTTCTCGATTTCAGCGTCATAGAACTCTTCAACTTTACCGCATTGGAGACAAACTAGATGATCGTGGTGACTACCTTCATTAAGCTCGAATACCGCCCGCCCACCTTCAAAATGATGCCGCTGGAGTAGTCCGGCCTGCTCAAATTGGGTTAGGACGCGATACACGGTTGCCAGTCCGATATCGGCATCATCTTTAAGCAGCAGTTTATAAACATCTTCTGCGCTCATGTGTCGGTCCTTAGAGTTCTGGAATAGCTCAAGTACCTTCAGCCGCGGCAGTGTCGCTTTCAAGCCAATATTGTGCAGATCGCGTGAATCGGGCATCACAATTTTCCGAGGAGAGACAATAATCAATCATAGCGCTTTTAAGCCGAACGATGTTGTGTCGGGTGCCTGACGGTGCCGCTTGCCCCTCGGCTATAATCACCAACCTACTTTATGCAGCCCCTCGAATGAAATCGCTCGCCCTCTCCAGTTTCAGCCCCAATTTTTCGCGCGTTTCGCTTCTCGCGGCGTTCGCTCTTGTTGGCGCGCTGTCTGCTTGTTCTAACTTCGGTGTTTACCGGCTCGATGTTCAGCAAGGCAATCTTGTGACGCAGGATCAGGTTGCCAAGGTGAAATCCGGAATGTCGCGGCTCGAAGTGCGGAATCTTCTAGGTACGCCGCTGTTGCAGGATGTCTTTAGCGGCAACCGATGGGATTACATTTACACCGAAGACCGCAATACCGAAAAGAAACTGAACCCGTTCGGTCGCATCCAGCAACAATTCAAAGTCACCGTCTTTTTCGAGGGCGAAAAGGTGGCGAAGGTTGAGGGGGTCGCATCCGCCGTCGAAATATTGACTGGCGGCGGTGATCGACGCAAAACGCCGGACGCGACGCCGCCGGGCGCTCCCCCCGAACCGCGCAAGTAGCGGCGATGCCGGTAAGACTCGCAATTGCCGGTGCGGGCGGGCGTATGGGCCGCATGTTGCTTGCCGCCGCTGCAGCAGATGCTGCAGTTTGTGTGGTTAGCGCCTTTGAGCACGCTGGTGCCCCGGCAGTAGGGCAATTTATCTCTGGCAGCCTGGTGATTGATGACATCGCACAAGCGGTGGCCGGTGCGGAGGTATTGATCGATTTCACGCGCCCGGAGGGAACGCTTTTGCACCTTGCAGTCTGTGCAGAAATGGGTGTGAATGCAGTGATTGGTACCACTGGGTTCACGGAGACACAGCTTTCCATGCTTCGCGGTTTTTCTGAGAAAGTCGCGATTGTTTTTGCGCCAAACATGAGTCTTGGTGTGAACGTTACCGCCAAGCTAGTGGCGCTGGCGGCGAAGTCGCTCGGGATGGATGCCGATATTGAAGTGTTTGAAGCGCACCACAAGCTTAAGGTTGACGCGCCGTCTGGTACAGCGCTGATGTTGGGGCAGGTCGCGGCACAGGCTAGGGCGCAAAATTTCGCGGACGTCGCTGTTTACGACCGGCACGGTGTGACGGGCGAACGACAACCCGGCAGCATAGGATTCACGTCACTCAGGGCCGGCGATATCGTTGGTGACCATAGCGTTTACTTCGTATTAAACGGGGAGCGGATTGAAATCACGCATCGATCCTCTTCGCGCGAAACGTATGCCCAAGGCGCAATTCGTGCCGCGAAGTTTCTCGCCGACAAACCGAGCGGTCTGTTTGACATGCGCGCCGTGCTGGGGCTCGATGTAAACGGCTGATATTTCAGCGCCTGTCTATGGCGCATTTTAGAGACGCGCATTGCGGGCTCGGTCGGATTCGGGTAAACTATTTCTTTAATCGCGTCGCAGAAAGTTTGCGGAGCAAAAACGCGGGAAAGCGCATTGGGATCGAGTCAAATCTCCCTAAGGCCTTTCCCGTTTTTTATGCCCGCTAGATTTGTGTGCCTGTAGATGCCGGGTGAAATCGGCGACTGCGAGACGCCATTGTCTAGGTCTTCTGGAGTTTGCCGTGAGTTTGAAATCGCCTCCGCCCGCTGTACTGGTTCTTGCTGACGGGTCAATTTTTAAAGGCATTGCGGTCGGTTCCCTCGATGCGAATGGTGGTGCTGCGGTTGGTGAGGTGGTGTTCAACACCGCAATGACTGGATACCAAGAAATTCTGACCGACCCGTCGTACATGGGCCAGATGGTCACCTTGACGTATCCGCACGTCGGCAATGTTGGCACTAACAAAGAAGACGCGGAATCCGACAAAGCCTACGCCGCAGGATTGATCATTCGTGATCTACCGCTGCTAACGTCGAATTTTCGCAGCGAAGAATCGCTCGCGGAATATCTTGTTCGTAACGGCATTGTGGCAATCGCCGATATCGATACGCGGCGACTGACGCGGCATACTCGAGAAAAAGGCGCGCAGAACGGCTGCATCTTGGTTGGTGCTGCCGATGATGCGGCGGTAAAGCGCGCCCATCAGATGGCCCTGCAAGCGCCGAACATGGTGGGGCTCGATCTTGCAAAGGTTGTGAGTTGCGACAAGCCTTACGAATGGGACATAAGTTCGTGGGCGTTGGGATGGGGCTATCGAAAGATTTCCTCGCCCAAATTCCACGTCGTTGCGTATGACTACGGCGTGAAGCACAACATATTGAGAATGCTTGCTGACCGCGGGTGCCGGGTCACGGTGGTGCCAGCGACCACCCCGTCTGCCGACGTGTTCGCAATGAAGGCGGACGGGGTCTTCCTGTCCAATGGGCCGGGCGATCCTGAGCCATGTGATTACGCGATTGCCGCGATTAAACAAATTGTGTCCGCAGGAATGCCGGTGTTTGGCATTTGTCTGGGCCACCAGCTGCTCGGGCTTGCTGCCGGCGCGAAGACCATCAAAATGAAGTTTGGGCATCACGGTGCGAATCACCCGGTGCAGGACCTCGACACCAAAAAAGTGTTTATCACTAGCCAAAACCACGGCTTTACGGTGGATGAAAAGACGCTGCCGGCAAACGTGCGTATTACGCATCAATCATTGTTTGACGGCACTTGCCAAGGCATTGAGCTTACCGATCGACCCGCGTTCAGCTTTCAGGGACATCCTGAAGCTAGCCCCGGCCCTCAAGAGGTAAGTTATCTGTTTGATCGATTTGTGGCAATGATGGAGAAGCAACGTGGGTAAGCGCACCGATATCAAGTCCATCCTCATCATCGGTTCCGGTCCGATCGTGATCGGCCAGGCATGCGAGTTCGATTACTCCGGTGCGCAGGCGTGTAAGGCGTTGCGCGACGAAGGCTACAAAGTCATTTTGATCAACTCCAATCCGGCGACGATCATGACCGACCCGAATATGGCCGACGTCACCTATATTGAGCCGATTACTTGGCGGGTGGTAGAAAAGATCATTGAAATAGAGCGGCCTGATGCGCTGCTGCCGACCATGGGCGGACAAACTGCATTGAACTGCGCGCTCGATTTGGCAAAACACGGTGTCTTGGAGAAGTACAACGTCGAGATGATCGGTGCCACAAAAGAAGCAATTGATAAGGCCGAGGATCGTGAGAAATTTAAGCAAGCGATGACCAAGATTGGCTTGCTCTCAGCGCGTTCGGCGATTGCACACTCGCTTGAAGAAGCCCTGCAAGTTCAGGCTGCGATTGGTTTTCCGGCAATCATTCGTCCAAGTTTCACGATGGGCGGGTCGGGTGGCGGTATTGCCTACAACCGCGATGAATTTCTTGAGATCTGTGAGCGCGGGCTTGAAGCTTCCCCAACCCATGAACTGTTAATCGAAGAATCCCTGCTCGGCTGGAAAGAGTACGAGATGGAGGTCGTTCGCGACAAAGCGGATAACTGCATCATCGTCTGTTCAATTGAAAATCTAGATCCGATGGGCGTTCACACCGGCGACTCGATCACGGTGGCGCCAGCGCAGACACTGACCGATAAAGAATACCAAATCATGCGGAACGCATCCATTGCGTGTCTGCGTGAGATCGGGGTTGAAACGGGCGGCTCGAATGTGCAGTTTGCGGTCAACCCGAAAGACGGCCGGATGCTGGTGATTGAGATGAACCCGCGAGTGTCGCGCTCGTCGGCGTTAGCGTCCAAGGCCACTGGCTTCCCGATTGCAAAGATTGCCGCAAAGCTTGCGGTCGGTTATACGTTAGATGAGTTGCGCAACGACATTACTGGTGGTGCGACGCCGGCCTCTTTTGAGCCATCCATCGACTATGTGGTGACCAAGGTGCCGCGGTTTGCGTTTGAGAAATTTCCGCAGGCCGATGATCGCTTGACCACGCAAATGAAAAGCGTCGGTGAGGTGATGGCGATTGGTCGGAACTTCCAAGAGAGTTTGCAGAAAGCGCTACGCGGACTTGAGGTCGGGGTTGATGGGTTCAACCTTAAAACAGTTGATCCCGAAAAAATCGGTGATGAATTGGCTTACCCGCGCGGGGAGCGACTATGGTATGTGGCGGACGCCTTTGGCATCGGTATGAGCTTAGAAGAAATCCACGGCTACACCAAGATTGATCCATGGTTTTTAGTACAAATTCAGGAGCTTGTGAATCTCGAACTGGGCTTGGACAAGCAGACACTTGCCGAAATTACGCCCGACTACCTCCGCATGTTGAAGCGCAAGGGTTTTTCGGATCGTCGCCTGGCCTATCTGCTGAAGGTGACAGATACCGATATTCGTAAGCTGCGTCACGCACACGGCATACGGCCCGTCTATAAACGTGTCGACACTTGCGCGGCGGAATTTGCAACTTCCACCGCTTACATGTATTCAAGCTACGACGAAGAGTGCGAAGCCAAGCCGACGGACGCGAAGAAGATCATGATTTTGGGCGGCGGGCCAAACCGCATCGGCCAAGGCATTGAGTTTGATTACTGTTGTGTGCATGCGGCACTGGCACTGCGCGAAGATGGTTTTGAGACCATCATGGTCAACTGCAATCCCGAAACGGTCTCGACCGATTACGACACCTCAGACCGGCTTTATTTTGAGCCGCTCACACTGGAGGATGTGCTGGAAATTGTGGATCTCGAAAAGCCGGTTGGCGTGATTGTGCAGTTTGGCGGGCAGACGCCGCTCAAGCTCGCGCGCGCGCTTGAGGCGAACGGCGTACCCATTATCGGTACCACGCCAGACATGATCGACATGGCGGAGGACCGCGAACGCTTCCAGCAAATGATCCAGCAATTGGGGCTCAAGCAGCCACCTAATCGGACTGCACGCACCAATGAAGAGGCGATTCTGAAGGCGCGCGAGATTGGTTACCCGCTGGTGGTTCGACCGTCATATGTACTCGGCGGTCGCGCGATGGAAATCATTCACGTCGAATCGGACCTCGAGCGTTATATGCGTGAGGCGGTCAAAGTATCGAACGATTCACCGGTGCTGCTTGATCGATTCTTAAACGATGCCATCGAAGTAGACGTCGATGCGGTTTCTGATGGCACTGACGTGGTGATCGGCGGGATCATGGAGCACATCGAACAGGCAGGTGTTCACTCGGGCGATTCGGCGTGTTCATTGCCGCCGTTTTCGCTCTCCGAGCCGTTGCAAGACGTACTGCGTCAACAAACGGTCGCGATGGCCAAAGCGCTCAATGTGGTCGGCTTGATGAATGTGCAATTTGCGATCAAGAAGGAGCACGGGCAGGACGTAGTCTATGTGCTGGAGGTCAATCCCCGCGCGTCGCGAACCGTGCCATTTGTGTCTAAAGCTATCGCCGCGCCGTTAGCCAAGATTGCCGCACGTGCAATGGCGGGCAAGTCATTGCAGGATCAGGGATTTACGAAAGAAATTACGCCGCCGTATTTTTCGGTGAAGGAGGCGGTGTTCCCGTTTATCAAGTTTCCTGGTGTCGACGTGATTCTCGGCCCAGAAATGAAGTCGACAGGCGAAGTGATGGGGGTTGGCATGACCTTCGCGGAGGCGTTTGTGAAATCGCAGCTGGCCGCGGGTGTCAAACTCCCGGTGACCGGTCCCAACGCTGGCAAAGCCTTTATCTCGGTTCGGAATGCAGATAAACCGAAGATCGAAGAAATCGCCCGCGTGCTGATCGACCTCGGCTTTTCGCTGGTCGCCACCAAGGGCACTGCGGCACACTTGGCGACGGTGGGCCTGCCGGTCGAGGCGGTGAATAAAGTGCTTGAGGGGCGGCCGCACATTGTCGACATGGTAAAAAATCGGGACATCACACTCATCGTGAATACCGTCGAAGAAGACAAACGCTCTATCCGCGATTCGTGGTCGATTCGCAATGCCGCCCTGCAAGGTCGGATCACGTACTACACTACTGTCTCTGGTGCCAAGGCGGCCTGCGTGGGTATGCAGCATTTGTCTGAACTTTCCGTTTATTCGTTGCAGGCGCTGCATCGAAAACTCGCGGCGTAGCGATCGGGTCGCGCCAAGATGGCAGCGCTGCCAAATTCTCCGTTTAGCGGTGGCCTAAGGCACCAACCCGCATCAACCGTATTTTTTCCAGGAATCCGCTATGAGTAGTCTTGCCAAAGTCCCCCTCACCGTCGCTGGTGCTGAAGCGTTACGCGTCGAACTTCATCGCCTCAAGACCGTCGAGCGGCCAAGTGTCGTGATCGCAATCTCGGAAGCGCGGGCGCAGGGCGATTTGTCGGAGAACGCGGAGTACGATGCGGCAAAAGAGCGGCAAGGGTTTGTAGAAGGCCGCATTCTTGAGCTTGAGTCCAAATTATCTAGCGCACAGGTCATAGACCCGAAAACGCTGGAGGACGATGGACGCGTGGTGTTTGGTGTGACGGTGGATTTGGAAGCCGTGGAGACCGGTGAAAAGGTGAGCTATCAGATCGTTGGCGAAGATGAGGCGGACATTAAGCAGCGCAAGGTGTCTTTTTCCTCGCCAATCGCCAGGGCGATGATCGGCAAATCCGCCGGTGACACGGTAGAAGTCCGTGCCCCTGGCGGCGCGGTGGAATATGAGATTGTGGAAGTCCACTACGCATAAAAGTCGTTTACAGGCGGGCGTTTCCAGCTGTTTTTGGTTGAAATAAGCCGTCAATAAAGGGGTTGGGCGTTTCAGAAGGCGCGATGAAGATTTTGATGACGGGTTCCTCTGGCCCGAAAGTTGGATCAACCGTGGCTGCGCACCTTTCGCAGCAGCACGCGGTGTTGGGGTTGGACATTGCCCCAGCCAAGTTCACCCGGTATGTCGCGGACATCACGCTGCTGGGCGAGAATGATTGGCAGCCGTGGCTTGAGGGCGTTGACGCGGTGGTGCATTTTGCGCCGTTGCACGCGCCCCATCGTGACAGTCACTCAAGAAGCGAATTCACCCGAACCAACGTCGACGCAACCCGCCGGCCCGTTTCGGCGGCGAAGCAATGCGGCGCGCGACGGTTTTTGCTGGCAAGTAGCACCTCGGTCTATGGCCAGTCATTGCGGAACGCGGGGGGGGTACTGCCGCCATCAATTGACCGCGCATACGTGACTAAAAAAGCTACCAGCGTGCTGGGCTTTCAGCCGCGGTTTGGTTGGCAGGCGACGCTCGGAGCATGCGGCAATTGGGCGCTACGTTGTTGCATTGATGGTTGGCAGGCGACGCTCGGAGCATGCGGCAATTAGGCGCTACGTTGTTGCATTGAATTTATAAACGCTCGCGTATTTTCCGAATTTCGCGAGTGGTATCCCCTGTTGCCCAGCCAATCCGGTTATCTTGCCTACGTCAATCGGGTCGGGTCGTGTATCCAACACAATCGCATAGACGACATTGCCGCGCGCGGTGAAGCGTACTTTGCGGCCATCCGTTGTCTCAATTTCACTGATACGCCACGGCCTAGTGCCATAGATCGCTTCACCATTGGCTTGCAGCCACGCACCAACGTCGCTGAGGCGCGCAACTTGCATCGGGCAAAGCGTACCATCACCACGCGGGCCTACATTCAGAAGTAGATTTCCGCCCTTGGCAACACACTCAATAAGTAGATGAATAATCCCCTCTGCGCTGATTAGATGGGTTTCCGTTTCGCGCGCATTGAAGCCAAAGCTTAGGCCGATGCCGCGCGTTGCCTCCCACTTTTTTTCCATCGGTTTTAGGGTGGTCGCGTACTCGGGCGTGATGACGTCGTAGTGCAACGGCGGTGGCGGCCGATGGTCGCGCAGATACACCGCAAATTGTTTGAACAGCGCGACTTGCTCGTCTGCTGACCGGCTAAGGAAATCGCGCGCAGACAACCAGCGATCATTTACCAGCGCGCTAGGATTGGTGTTGTAGAGATGAGAAATGACGGCCAGCATAGATTCTGTGGTGGGATAACCGATGTCGTTCCATAGATAGTCAGGACGATATTGGTTGATGAGTTCAAGATAATGGTTGCGACAATAGGCGTCGTAGATATCGTCGTGCGGCATCGAAAGAAACATGGCGCGGCCATTGTCGAGTCGGGCTGAATTAAATGTCCAGTCGAGCCCACCAGAGTAATACGTACCAAAGCGCATACCAGCAGAACGCACGGCGCGCGCCATGCGTCCAACGATGTCGGTTTTTGATTGCCAGTCGGCGCGTTTGGGATTGCGATGTTTGCTTGGCCACAGCAAATAACCATCGTGGTGTTTGGTCACCATCGTGACATAACGCGCGCCGCTGGACCGAAAGACATCAGCCCAGTTTTTGGCCGAAAACGAAGCAGCCGCTTTTTCAAACGGTGCGCGAAAGTTAGCGTAGGGCGCATCGCCGTATTGTTGGCGGTGAAAGACAGCCGTTTCTGAATCGGCAAATTTTTGCGTGTTCTCGTACCATTCGGCATAGGGGCTTTGCCGCATGGCGTCGGGCGCAGACGGGTTGGGGTTTGCGCCGAGCGGGGCGAATGCTGGAACCGAGTACAGTCCCCAATGAATAAAAATGCCAAACTTCGCATCGTCAAACCATTGCGGCAAGATGTGTGCATTGAGGCTTGCCAGTGTTGGACTAAACGCTGTTGTGCTGGTTACCCCACTAGCATTGGCTAAGCGCGCCATTTGACTTTGGCCGCCCATCGCGGCAATCAGCATTAGCATTTGTCGGCGAGTCATCATGATCGTATCTCAAAGTGTGGGGGCGAGGCACTTGTCGGGCGTGCACTTATGCATCAGATTAAACAAGGTTGTTAGTAACGCGCGTCTTCCAGACCGCAAAACGCATCGACTGGGCTCACCCCGTCAAAGCTTTGTTCACCAACTAGCTTGCACACAAGCGCCTGCTGTACCTCGGGCAGCGCGGTATAGGCGTTAATGTAGGCGGGCATACGCGGCGCATCGTAGAGGTAATACATCTGGCCAAACGACACCATCACGGTGGGAAGGTCGCACCAAAATCGCATGAGTGCTTGAAATAATCCGCCGTGTAACTCACGCCAGTTGATGTAAATGTGTGAAAGTGAAAACATCGACTCCTGCGCCATCATATAAAGCACCAAATCGGTATCGGCAGGCGAGGGGGGCGGCTGCGCGGCGTCATACAGGCGCACTTCAAAGCCACGCGCCTTCAAACCATCGATGACAATATTTAGCGTGCGCGGCTCGCCGCCTGGCATGAGCGGCTTAATGCCTTCCGTCACGACGACGATGCGTTTGTGTTTGTCGACGCGCAGCGGTAGGATCGATTTCACGTCTTTGACGATTGTGATGGCTTTTTTGGCGGCGGTTTCGGTCACCGCCAAATTGCCGGAGGATCGCAGTGTGGCGCGGACACTTTCTAGCGGCGGCAATAATTCATCAACCGTTTTTTTGTGCAGACCCAGCGCGGCTTTGAGCCCCAGCACACGCGTAACGGCTTCCTCTAGCCGTGCTTCTGAGAGGCGGCCTTCACGCAGCCCCTTCATGAGCAGCGCCAAATCGCGTTGGTCGGGAAAGCCAAACAGGAACATATCGCAGCCGTTTTCGATAACTTCCGGTGTCATCGTCTCGCGGTCTGCCCAGCTCGTGAAACCCGCCATTGGGGTTGCGTCTGAAACAACAATACCGTTAAAGCCTAGCGCACCACGCAGCAAATCGCGATTCAATAATGTTGAGACGGACGCCGGTCTGAACGCTTCAACACCAGCGTTCGGAAACTTTTGTCTCACCCAAGATGGCAACGCGATGTGCGCCGACATTACCGCCATCACGCCAGCCTGAAACATGCTGCGATACACCTTGCCGTAGCTTGCCGCCCACTCCTCGTACGAAAGAGGATTGATAGTGGTCACCAAATGTTGATCGCGGTCGTCATACCCTTCACCGGGCCAATGTTTGGCGGTGGCGGCGACGCCATTTTTTTGCAGTGTGCGGATATGTGTTGTTGCTTCACCAATAATGGTTTCAATATTCGAGCCATAGGAGCGCGTCCCCACAATTGCCGAGCGAAATTTTGCGTTGATATCGACCACCGGGGTATATGACCAGTTGTAGCCCATCGCGCGACCTTCGCGCGCGAGTACATCTGCTAATGCCGCGCTAATGGTGCTGTCGTTGCACGCGGCAACGCCGATTTGGTTAAGGACCGGGGAGAAGTAGGGCTGTCCGTAGGCACCACCTTCTAAGTCGCCCGCAATGAGCAGCGGAATCTCGCTGGACTCGACCGCGATACGCGTTGCCTTCCATGCTGCTTCAAGGTCTGGCCCCATGTAGCGCAAGAGGGCACCGGGTTTGCGGCTGACAATATCTTTAATCGCCGCTGGATCATCGCGCAGCGACATGGCGCAAAAAATCTGCGCGATCTTGTCTTGCGTGTTCAAACCATCGCGGGTTTTTTGTACCCACTTGACGTCTTCGTCGGAGAGGTGGAATGGTGCAGCTTTGAGTTGGTCGAGCATGGCTAGTGAGTTTCGTGAATTGCGCCGCCGGAAGCGCGCGCGGCTTTGAGTCGTGGCTGCAGTTGGTCGAGCGCCCGCTGATCCAGCGGGTAGAACTTGAGAATGATGACCAGAATCACTTTGCCCATCGCGGGGATTAAGCTCATGATGATGATAAGACCGTGTATGGTTTCCGGTGTTTGCGTGGTGTTGGCCTGATAACCAATTGACGCGAGTAGTAGGCCAGCAATTGCGCCGCCCATCCCAAGGCCGAACTTGTGCGAAAACGCAATTGAGCTGGTGGTGAGCCCAACCATCCGGCGTCCTGACCGAAGTTCCGCGTCATCGGCAGTGTCAGCTACCATCGACCAAAGAATCGGCACGCTGATGCCATTAAATATTTGAATACAGAATGCTAGGGCGTAGACGACAGCTACCTTTGTCGGGTCTATAAAGTAAAAGCCGACGTACAGCATGGTGGCCGTTGAAGCGGCAGCCATCATCACTTTACGTTTGCAAAAGTGTTTGGTGAGCGCAACTGAAATCAAGATGCCGATCAATAGGCCCAGCGCTGCGACGAACAGATAGCCGGAGGCCTTATCGACATTCCCAACCACATACTTGAAATAGTAGATGACACTGCCACTGGTGATTGAAAGGGCGGTGTAAATACAAATACCCATCAGCGCCATCATCCACCACGCGCGGCCTTCAATAAGAGTCTTGAAGTCTTGCCGCACCTGTTTTTCTTGGTGCACAGGGGCGATGCGCTCGCGTGTGAACGCAAAACAAACCCAAAATAACACGACGCCGAGAATGGACATCAGAATCACGGTGTATTGATAACCGATCTGTTTATTGCCTCCGCCGAGGACGCCCACAAGCTTCAGTGTCAACGCGCCCACCACCATCGAAGCCAGCACCGCGCAGAACATTCGCACGGCCGCCAGCTTGGTGCGATCACGCGGATCATCGGTCATTAAAGCTGGCATGGCCGAATACGGGATATTGACCAAGCTGTACGTACACATGAGCAAGGTGTAGGTGATGTATGCATAGACGAGCTTGAAGGCGTCAGAGCCGTTTGGCACGGTAAAGGTGGCGACGACACAAACCGCTAACGCGGGGGAAGCAAATAGCAGGTACGGGCGACATTGTCCCCAACGCGATTTAGTACGGTCAATCAGTGTGCCCAAGTACAAATCCCAAATTGCGTCAATCACGCGAGCCACAAACAGTAATGTGCCAACTGCCACCGCCTGCAAACCGTAGATGTCGGTGTAGTAATACATAAGGAATGTACTAACGGTGGCGAACACCAAATTGCTGGCGAAGTCGCCCACGCCATAGGCGAGCTTTTCGGAAAACTTCAGATGCATTGGGAAAGACCTTTGTAAGCGTTACAGTCTCGGTGCAATCAGTCGCAAAAACAATCAGGCCCGTGATGTTGTCATCACGGGCCTGTTGTGCTTATTGGTTTATGGTCATACGAGGCGCTGCAATGGGGGGACTAAAACTTCATGCCGACACGCAAGCCAAATATGCGCGGTGGTGCTAGGAAAGCATTTGGTGCCACTAGGCCACCGATGCCGGCGATTACGTTTTTGTTTTCCATATTCTTGCCATAGGCTTGAACGTACCAAACCTCTTTGTCAGCCGTATAAGTCAGCGATAGATCGGTTCGCGTATATGACGGCTGCGTGGTCAACGCGGTGTTCTGCGGCAACAAAAAGTATTTGTCCGAATAGAAGCTCGAAACGCGCGCGGTGATGTCGCCGCCGGCAACATACCAGCTGTATTGATACGCTAAATTGGCCGTGGTTTTAGGCGACTTAATCAATGAATTCCCAGTGAAATTCACGGGTGGGGTAGCGTTCGCCGGATTAAAGTCGTCGTACTTGGCGTTTAAGAATGCCAGCGCCAAATCGAAACGACCAATTGGCGAGAGCCACCGGGTTTCGATTTCAGCGCCGGTGATGCCTGCCTTTGCGGCATTCTGCGTAATTGTTTGCACTGCGATACTGCCGGGGAACACGCCACGGTACGATACTTGCAGATCCTTGTAGTCACTATTGAACACCGCGACATTGAATCGGAGTGTGCCGTCGAGTGCGCGCAGTTTTGCGCCGAGCTCGGTGGTCGTCACATTCTCGGGCTTGAAGGTATTGTCAAAGGTGGCGGTTTTCACGCCATCAAAAAACCCGCCAGCTTTGTAGCCGGTCGCCGCGGTGACGTAGAGCAACGTATCCTTGTCCAGATTGTAATCAGCACCAAATCGCCAATTCATTTTGGATGATTCCACGCGGGCGTTATTGAGTAACGTTGTCGTTGGCGCGACCGGCGTGCCGTTGGCGAGGGTCACTGTTTGGGTGCTACGTCCAACCCGCGATGTTTCGTCACGCGTGGTGCGTAAGCCAGCCGTGAGTTTCAGCGCGTCAGTAACGGCAAAGCTGGCTTGGCCAAACAGCGCGTTCGCTTTTGACTTTACGTCGGGTTGAAAGAACGATTGATTGACACGTAGGGTCGGTGGCAACGCGGGGCTAGAAATCAGCGCGCCGATCAAGGTGACATTATTCGTCTCTTCATACGAATACGCGCCAGCAACCCAAGTGAGCGGCCCTTTGCCTGCCGAGGCCAACCGTACTTCGTGCGTGGTTTGTTTGGGTGAGCTGTTGAATTGCGTTGTGGCGGTATTGCCCGCAGAGTAATTGGCTTCATTGCGAGTGGATTCGCGTTGTGAGCCTAGGTACGTGAGCGTGGCTGGTCCAAATGTCCAATTGATTTCGGCACTCAGGCCCTGATAGTCATTGTCCGTCCTCGCCTGCTGCGAAGGCAGTGAAACGCGCCCAGCCCCGCCACGTTGCGCCAATAATGGTAGCGGTGTGGTGGCGTAGCCGTAGCCGCCGACATTCATGCTGTCAGCCGACAACAGTACCGAGAAATCGTTGTTTGGTTTGTACAGCGCATGTAGTCGCGCCGCAATGGTGTCAGCGTCATCGGTATTTTTGTCTGCACCGACTGCCGCATTTTTAGAATTCATGTAACCGTCATGCTTTTCCGTCGCCACTGCGGCACGAATGGCAAACACATTATTGACCGGCACGTTAATCATCGCCTCAGTGCGAGTACCGTTGTAATTCGCCACGCCTAACATGACGGCACCTTCCAGCTTGTTTTTTGGCTTGGCGGTGATCACGTTAATCGCACCGGCGGTCGCGTTGCGCCCCCATAACGTGCCCTGCGGGCCGCGCAACACTTCAATGCGTTCGATATCAAAAAACGCCAGGCCTGCCGCATCGGGCCGTCCGAGGTAAACACCATCCAGGTGAAAGCCCACCGCAGGGTTACCGATCTCGGTGTTGTTAGTGCTGGTGATGCCACGTATTGTGAATTCGGTTGCGGTGCCGTTCGTGTTGATCACCACATTCGGAATCAAGCCGTTTAGATCGCGAGCGTTGCGGATGCCTTGTTCGGCGACGTCTTCACCGCTTACGCTGGTGATCGCGAGTGGCGTTTTTTGTGCGTCCTCTGGGCGTTTTTGCGCGGTGACAAGGATGGATTCGATTTGCGGTTTCTTGTCCGCGCTTTTGTCCACGCTAGCCTGCGCAAAAGCTGGCGCGCTGCTAGCCATCAAGGCCGCCGCCACCGCCAGCGCGATGTGTTTGGTCCGACCGGGGCCGCGTGGCGGGCCTGCGTGAGCGCGCTGCGCGTGTTGTGCGCGTTGTGCGCTTTGAGTACTGCTGCTAGCGTGGGTGGTTAGCGATTGCATGCGGCTCTCCTAAATATTTTTTGGGCGGTAGGAATAATTTAAACGTATGATTTTCTTGTTCCTAAATGTAATTCATTTACAAAATTAGTTCAACCTTTCAATGCGGTTGAGGCATTTTTACAAATCACAGCATTGTGGGAACGTGTTGCTGCATTGCAGCAACACGGCGAGAGAGATGTGGTGTGTAACGAATCACCGCCAGCCGATGTAGCCTCATTACAAATTCGCTTGTGCCGTGTTACGTTTGTAATAGAATTACATTTTTAACCGCGGTCTTTTACGTTTGCTTCCATGACTCGCCCAGCCTATTTGCTCGCTGATATTGGCGGGACCAATGCACGTTTTGTGCTTACGCTGCCGACCGGGCAGTGGCATCAGCCGCTGGTGTTGCCAGTAGCAGATTTTGCCGACTTCGAATGCGCCATCCGTTACTACTTGGCCCAAGTCGGCGGTGTCAACGTCCGGCATGCCGCCGTTGCCATTGCTAATCCGGTTGACGGCGACCGCGTGCAGATGACCAACCACCATTGGTCGTTTTCCATCGAAACATTACGCGTGGCGCTGGCGTGGGACACTTTGCTGGTGGTGAATGATTTCACCGCACTGGCCATGGCGCTACCGCGACTTGATGCGTCACATTTGCTGCAAATCGGGACTGGCCGCGCACGCGCACGCGCCATGGTCGGCCTAGTCGGCCCCGGCACCGGCTTAGGTGTCTCCGGTTTGTTGCCGATGGAAGAGCGGTGGGTGGCGTTGGGTAGCGAGGGAGGGCACGTCACGTTCGCACCCGCGGATGCCCAAGAGCGCGCGATTTACGCGGCAGCAGAAATACAGTTTGGACATGTGTCGGCTGAGCGTTTGTTATCGGGGCCTGGGCTTACGTTGATCTATCGCACCTTGCAGCGCTCGGCGTCGCAAACGTCGACTGCCGCACCGGCAGCTACGGCAGTCACGCTTGGCACCGTCGACAAAAC
>JACMOJ010000205.1 GCA_014378085.1 Burkholderiales bacterium
ACGAAAGCGCTTATTAAGCTCTACAACATAAAAATGAGCGCGGCCCCTCTCCCTGCACTGGAGACGGCAGCATGACAGCGACCAAACCCGAAGCAATTGTAAACAACAAGCCGCCAGCAGCGACCCGAAAGCAAGTGAAATTCTCAGGCCTCGTGAAAGCTGGGCTGATTGCCCCTGTGGTCGACCCTGCTGAAAAGCCTCAGTTTGGAAACTCACTTTCCAGTGTAGATGACTCGACTGAGCCAAGCGATTTTAAATTCACGACCCCGGCGAGTGCTGCTGTGGAACGAATGATTCCAATTGAGTTGTTGGACGACAGCCCGTATCAATTCCGCCGCGGCTACGACCCAGTGCATCTGGATGAACTTTCAGCTTCGCTAAATGATGCCGGGCAGCGCAGCCCAATCACTGTACGGCCTGGCAAGATACCAGGGCGCTTCGAGCTTATTAAAGGTCATAGCCGCAAGTACTCAGCATTAAATATTGGATGGACTGAACTCCGCGGCTTGGTCGTCCATAGAGATGACCGCCAAGCAAAGCTTGATTGCATGCTCGACAATGAGAATGCGAAACTCAAGGAATACGAATACGGCCTGATGTACAAAGATGCGATGGAAGATAACTTCGCAAAAACTCAAGTGGAAGTGGCTCGGCTGTTTGTCTGCTCGCAGGCAAAAGTGTCGAATTGCCTGGCTATGCTCGATTTGCCGGTCGAGGTCTTGAAGATGCTAGACAAAGATGCTGGCTTACTCGGCGCTAAAGCGGCAAAAGTTGTTATGGCCCTTTGGAAAGAGCATCCTACGCACCATGCTTTAATTCTAGAAGCGATAGAGCGCATTAAAGATGGCGCCGATCAAGGTTCGATTAAAGGTTGGGTCGCTCAGAAGATTACGTTCCAGCAGCAACAGCAGCAAAAGCCGTCCGGCAGTGTGAGGCACATCATTACATCGAAAGCGGGCGTTTCGCGCTATGTCACCGTGGCGAAGGACAGGGACATTAATGTCCGTCTGACCGATCCTAGCCTCAACCGCGATGACGTACACAAGCGGATCGATGAGCTACTTCGCACGATGGAATCGGAAGCAAAGGCAGAGTAATATCAATGAAATCAATGACTTACATATTATTACCCGGTAATAAAATAAAATTAGAGTAGTGCTGAGCCCGGCCACTGTGCCGGGCTTTCTACTTTTAAGAGGCCTACATATGTAACCAGACACTATAAAAGAAAATGCCCAGCTTGGCGGCTGGGCATTTTCAGACTTACTAGATGCACAGAGAGATACGGTGATACCTGAGAACTTCATCCTAATCCTCTCGTGTGCAGCGGTCAACCGATTTATTGGGCAACGGACCCCAATACGAGGAGAGATTGTGCTTTTTAGGACTATTGACGACGTGGCTCGCCCATACTTGCACTACCCCACCGCAATTCAAACCGCGCTGATGCGCATAGAAACCCACCCGACATTCCGATCGCTCACCAAAAGTGCATTGCAAGTCCTCAAAGCCGTAGTGTCGCGCGCCTCGGCATCCAATGGCACCACGATCATTCGCGCTCGCCTTGATCGCGTTGCGGATGAAGCGCACGTCAGCTACAAGACCGCCCAACGCGCAATGCGGGTGTTCCACGATTTTGAATGGATAAGCCAGGCGAGCGAAGGCCGTAGCGAATACGGCGTGTTTGAATCGAAACGCTATCGCCTTTCGCCTGTGCTGTGCGAGTTGATACACTTGCCGACCAAGGAGAAAGGCGCTGCTGAACTGGCGCAGGAGACAGAAATGTCCGACGGTGCTGTATACGTTGACCTTAGTTTGAAAAAAGATCTCCGGGAGATTTCGATAGAAAACCGAAAAGGCAAACCCCCAACCCTGCCCTTAGTCGTCGCCCACGTCCCGGAAGAAACCGGCATCAGCCCGACGGGCGTCTGCAAGCTGATGGGCATTGCTCGCAAGGCCGGCCACAAACTCGAACACGTTGTCACGATCGCCAAACCGTACCTGGCGAAAATCGGCATGGACAGCCCAGGCCGTGCCTACCGTTACCTGCTTGCCATGCTACTCAATCCGAAGCCCGTTGATTACGCCGACAAGGTCGCGCAGCTCAAGCGCTTGGCCACTGGGTCGAAGCGTGCCAAGTCGGCCAAGGAAATGGCCGCGCGCTGCCGCTTCAAACGATTCACCCACGCCACGAAAGCCGGCCTTCGGGTGCGCTTCTTCGATGGCATCGCCGAGGTTACCGCGGACGGGCAATCCGCCACCCTGGTCGGCGCCCAACTGGACGTGCTGTACGCCGACGTCGCAAGCGGCAAGTTGGTCGAGGTGATCGATTGAACCCTGTCGACCGTGAGCAGCTAGAGTCGCGCTACTGGCGATACTCGCTGGCGGGCATTCCCATCCCGGGTTTCGTGGACTCGATCGGCGCCGGCGATGGCGAAATCCATGAGATCTACCGCCACCTGCTCAAAGCGTGGCGATCGCGGCCAGATTCCGAACGCGTTTTGCTGCCGGACACCCTGGAAGCGGAGCACCGTCGCCGGCCCATCGTCAGCGTGGTAGATCTTGGCGCGGCCGCGGCGCGGATCGCGGCCCCCGATTACGACCTGGCGCTGGCGCGCGCCGTTGCCAACGGCCGCCTGCAGGCGCAGCGCGCAAGGGATCTGGCGGAGACAGCTCGGCATCAGGCTTGGTGGAGCGAGACGATCGAGGCACAGCGCGAGCTGGAGCGGATCCGCAAGAATCTGCCATCCGGCAGGGAAGCAAACATGGACTTGATCCGCACCACCCTCAAGCTGGATCGACGGGTAGGATCCTGATGGCAGCGACTGTCTCAGCGTGGCGCGCAGCGTCCTCATTGTGGACGTAGCGGCCGTTGGTGGAAATACTGGCGTGGCGCCCATTCTTCTGTACCGTCTTCAGAGGCATGCCGCTGAAGACCTGGTGCGTCAGCGCCGAGTGGCGCTGCCAGTGAGTCGACGCTTGCTCGAGGCGATCGGCGAGCTCCTATTGGCCGCGTGCGACCGCCAAAGCGACGGCGCCACGCATCACCAGCAGCACTGCCTCCGCAACGGCCGAATGATTCATCCGCCGCAACAGGCCGCGCGAACTGAGGATCAGCGACGGGAATTCGCCGACGGCGGGCATGGTCGGCAGATCGTAGGCGCGACGATAGGCCGGGTCTTCATCCGGCAGCGCGGCCGGCGCCGGCACGGCGCCACCGCGTCGACGTTTGCCCAGCACGTGCAGCCACCATGCGCCGGCGCCGGCGCCGGCGCCGTCGCGACGCAGGCTGCGCATGTCGGCGCCGGTCAGCTCGGACACGCGCACGCCGGTCAAATAAAACGCCAGCACCAGAAAGCGCGCGCGGGCGCGTCGCAGCGCCGCCGCCGGCGTGGTGGCCGGAAGTTCGCCGGCTGCGGCCAGCAGAAGAGAAATACCGCGCGGCGGCAGGAATCGCGATACTGTTTCATCCGGCACCACACGCATGCTTCCCAGCATGCGAGGTAGGATTGTGCCCCAAATATTCAGCAGCGCGCGCGCAGCGGAACGTGCCCTTGAGGATCACAACTGCCTGCACCTAGGACACTTTGGCGAATGGTCCACAAAACGGCCGCCAGCGCGGCTCCGTCGGGGCGTAGCGCTCGGCGCAGATCCATTGATCAGTAGGCTGCGGATCGGCTAAGACGCTCGCATACGCGAAAAGATCCTTATAGGCAACAGTGCGCAGCGTCAGGTCGCGCTTGCTGATCCAGAATAGAAAGCGCTCCGCTTCCTTGCGTGCGTTGCGCACTGTACGGGGTGACAGGTTCGGTCGACGCAGCCAAAGCGCAATCAATTCGCTATCACTTGCGGCGCGGGTCAGAGTCCCCTGTGGGAGGGAAGGAATGCTCAGTGAGGCTACCGGCTGGTTAGCCCCAATGAGCTGCGGCAGGGAATTACGGTCGTGGCTCACGGGGAGGGGAGGGGGTCTAACGCAACCACGCCGGTTTTGCTTCGCCGGCTTCGATATCGATCGGTGTAATACGACCATTGCGCGGGCTCCAGGCGAAATGATGTAATTCGGTCAGGTCACACGCTAGGCGGGCGCAATCTTTGGCGTTGATGTGTATTTCAATAGGTGGAGTCCCCGCAGGAGGATTATTCAACAAGAAATAGAGCGTCGCCGATCGGTAGCCAGGCGCGTTTGCAATCGACACTAGTTCGGCTTTGTAGAAATCGGACGGTACGGGTAGTATAGGGCGCCTCACCAAGTCCCAATCGCGTAGCATTTTAAGAAATACCTTCTCGCCATCTGGAAGATATTTATGGATTTCCACCGTGGGGTTGCTATCTAACCGCAGTACAGCAAGGCAATGCTCGAATAGGTCAGCATCCAAGCCGCGTAGTTCGGTGAGATCGAACGGAAAGTCTCGACCGTTATACAGACCGGCGAGAAAACGGGCGACAATTCCACATTGGGCAGAATCCCTGCGCGTCACGTCGATGAGCAGGGCAAG
>JACMOJ010000206.1 GCA_014378085.1 Burkholderiales bacterium
CGAACGACTCAATTTGGCCCTGAAGCTTGATGCCATTCACCAAATAAATGGAGACCGGCACGTGTTCCTTACGCAAAATGTTCAGGAACGGGTCTTGTAGCAATTGCCCTTTTGCACTCATATTCTTTTTCTCCAACTGGGGTGATGGCGAAATCGCCCCGTTCAACAAAAAAGCCACCTAGATGGCGGGGGGAAAACATAACTCTTAACGATTATGTACTTTAACCAAAATCAACGCAGCGTACCCGGGTCGTATGCTGCAACTACGGCGCCGCAAAAGTAAAGACAGGTCTGACGCACTTTTGTTCCGTGGATTCAACACAGATTGCCAGACTCGTTTGGCGCTGCGGTCCTACGCTTTGATTACGTGGGGACGCCGCCCTCAGATGCAAGCGTTCCCGGCGTGCGCCTAGCCGTACTTGCGTTTCATCCGAATGCGACCGCGTCGACGCTTGTCCTCTTGGCCCTTGGTCAGTGGCGCGGGCTTGCGGCCGCGGAATGGATTTGCTCCCGCCTTTAACTCAACCCGTAGCGGCGTGCCGCGCAGCTTGAAGGTTTCCATAAACCGCCCTTCAAGGTAGCGAACATAACTCTCGTGGACGTTATCCAGCCCGCTACCATGCACGATAACCAATGGCGGGTTGTGGCCACCTTGATGGGCGTAACGCATTTTGGGCCGATGCGGCCCACTCATCGGCGGCTGGTGCGCCGCAACGGCAGCAATCAGCGCGCGGGTGAGTTTCGGTGTGGAGAGTTTAGCCATCGCGGCAGCGAACGCGGCGTCAACCGACTGGAACAAGGGTGTTAACCCCATCCCGTCTTTGGCCGAGATGGTATGCATATGCGCAAAACTGAGGAAATGCAGTTTGCGGTCAAAATCGGTCTTGACGCGTTCGCGAGTGTAGTCATCAAGGTTGTCCCACTTGTTAATACCCACCACCAGCGCCCGCCCCGATTCAAGAATGAATCCGGCAATGTGAGCGTCTTGCTCTGACACTTCTTGGCGCGCATCAAGCACCAAGATCACCACATGACAGTCGGCAATCGCTTGTAACGTCTTAATGACAGAGAATTTTTCAACCGCTTCGAATACCTTTCCGCGCCGCCGAATACCCGCCGTATCGATAAGTGTGTAATCTTTACCGTGTCGGTGCAGGGGAACAAAAATCGAGTCCCGGGTCGTACCCGGCTCGTCGAAGGCAATCACGCGATCTTCGCCGAGCAATTTGTTGACCAGCGTCGATTTGCCGACGTTTGGTCGGCCAATGATGGCAATTTTCGGGTGTTTCGGATCAACCTCTTCTGCCTCGACTTCCGGAAAGTTCGCCAGCATGTCCTCAATGAGCTGCCGGACGCCTTCGCCGTGTGCGGCGGAAATCGCTACCGGCGCGCCGAGCCCGAGTTCATGAAACTCGGCCGTGACGATCTGTTCGTCCATGCCTTCGGCTTTATTCACCGCCACAATCACAGGCACCGGCTGTCCGGCACCCGGACCGGTTCCGCGGCGCGTCGTCTGGCGAAGCCGTTCCGCAATGATCTTGTCCTGTGGTGTCAGCCCCTGGCGTCCATCCACCACAAACAGCAATGCATCGGCCCCGGCCCCCGCCTGCAAGGTTTGCTTGGCCATCTCGTGCAGGATGCCATCCGTGACCTTGGGTTCAAAGCCGCCAGTGTCAACGACGAGGAAGGGTTTTGACGCACCCCGGCCATGGCCATAGTGTCTGTCGCGCGTCAGCCCAGGCAGGTCAGCAACCAACGCGTCCCGCGACTTGGTGAGTCGATTGAACAGCATGGATTTGCCGACGTTAGGCCGTCCGACAATAACAATGGTGGGTTTCATAATTGAGTGGCTCTTCGCAGCGCGGGGGGAGGGTGGAGACGGAGCGAACTGCCTGAAACCTAAGGCCGTAGGTCTGAACCCTTGGCAATTCCGTATCAAACTTTTCGCGACGGCAGTAAACGGCGCCGTCGGGACCGTCATGACAAACGCGATACCGCGTTAGCGAACTGCAATCGCAAACACCCCACCGCGCTCAGTTTGCGCAATGGCGCGGTCGCCGTTTACGACCAGCGACAAAACACGACTGCCGTCAGTCGCAACGCGACCGACCAACTCACCTGAATCCGGCGCAATGGCGTGTACAAATCCGACGCGGTCACCGACGAGGATGCGCCCTTTAACGATAATCGGTGTCCCCAAATCACGTTTAACCAATTTGTCTTGCTTCCAAACCGTCGAGCCGGATGTTTTGTCCAAGGCGTTCATGTTCCCGTCCGTATCGGCCACGTAAAGGTTTTTCGCGTCCACCGCCACACCATCCGAACTCGAAATATCACGCGTCCAAAGCGCATTACCGTTGAGTGTTTCAACACAGCCGGTGCGGCCCTGATAAACCGCTGCGCACACACGTGTGTCATCCAGCACCGGCACACCCGCAACATCGGCAACGCGCTCCAGCTCGGTGGATCCGCGCGGCAACGAAATGGTTGCCTCCCACACCGGACGCCCGCTCTCTAATTCAACTGCAACCACCTTGCCCGCCGGAAAGCCTGCGTAGATGATGCCCCGATTGATCGCCACCCCCGCACCTGTACGCAGAGTCAACGGTGGGGTTGCCCGCGTAAATACCCAGCGACGTTTGCCATCTGTGCGGTTAAGCGCAAACATCCTGCCGTCGGCGGTGCGAACAACAATTGTCGATTGTGACACCACCGGCGCGGCAAGAATCTCCCCATCCAGTGGCGTTTTCCAAAGCGAACGACCGGCGGCGTCAAACGCCAGCACTTGGCCTCTCGTGTCCGCTACGACAACAATGTTTTCCGCCGCGCCAATTCCACCTGTCAATTTTGCCTTGGCATCGATGCGCGCAATACTTTTGCCGCCTTGCTCTTCGATGGCATTGATAGTGCCGTCGTGCGCCGCCGTGAAGATCACCTTGTCGCTGACCGAAGGCGAAAACATAAACAACTTCGGACTTCCCGCGTTCGCCGTCCACTGCACCGAAATTGCCGAGTCACGGATCTCGGCTAACGGCGCGAGTTTTTTGTCACCACCCGCCCAGCTCGGCAACCACCGCATTGACGGCGCGGATGGCATCCAACTTTGAACCGATGCGCATCCGCTGAGGCCGCCCACCAGCAGCAGCATGGCGACACCAGCAACCGCGCGCGGGCCTCGTGAACCGTGTAAGGACGAATGCGCCATCAGGTCATTGTTCACTTCTTCGCCCCTGCGTCGGCTTTGGCATCTACCCTTGCGTCGGGCTTCACTTCAGGAGGCTTTTCGGTAGCACCACCCACCGCATCTAGCTTCGCTTGAGAGATCGGCTTGAGCGGACTGCGCGAGTCGGCTTTATCTACCGCCATTTGATAAGCGGCGCGAGCTTCGTCGGTTCGTCCCTGTGCGACCAAAATATCGCCCTTCACGTCTGCGGCGAGCGAGGTGAAAGCATCGCTCTTGATTGCGTCCAAGGTCTTTAAGGCATCGTCGTACTTTTTTTCATCGAGCAACACCGTCGCAAGCCGAACGCGTGCAATCGACTGATGTGTTGTCTGACCATTATCCACCACCCACTGCAGGTGCATTTTTGCTTCAGTGAGCGCGCCTCCGTCAAACGCCGCTTTTGCCGCCATTAATTGTGCGTCGGTCGCATAAAACGTGCTGGGATACTTGTCGGCAAGTGCAGCCGCCGCAGACGAAAGCTTCTTCCAGTCTTTGGTCGCGGCGGACTCTTGCGCGACCTTTTGCACACTGACGAACAATGTTTCAGCTTCGACAACCTGCGTTTTTTGGTAGTACTTCCAAACCTGCGTCCCGGCGATGGCTAACAAGAGCACCATGGCGATGGTGTAAACCAAATTACCCCACTGCGCCCACCAATCTTTGAGTGCATCAATTCGTTGCTGCTCTTCTGCGTCGTATACGGACATTTTGGTACTACCTTCTTAAGTTTCAGTTCAATTTGTTGCGATGTTTGGTGCAGCCTTACTAGCCTGCGACGCGCTCAACAGTCGGCCTAAATCCGGTCATGCACGCTAGGTTGTCTTCGGCAACGAGGCGTATTTGCGTATTTGTTGGATCGCGTCCGGCAGTGTCAGCGTAGCCTGTTCCCCACCCCGCATATTTTTCAGCGAGAGTTTTTGCTGTGCTACCTCATCCGAACCCAAGATGATAGCAAAGCGCGCACCGCTGGCGTCAGCCTTCTTCATCTGCGACTTAAAACTCGCAACGTTATCTTCCGCTCCACCATGCAAGGCCACCTTCAATCCGACATCACGCAGCGCCTCACTAATCGTCCAAGCGTCGCCGCGCTCGGATGCACCATACACCACGTAAGCATCAATTGACGAATCCCATGTCTGGCCAGTTTTGGCGGCATTTTCTTCGATGAGCATCATCACCCGCTCAACGCCCAAGCCGAAGCCGCAGGCAGGGGCTGGTTTCCCGCCAAGTTGCTCAATCAAACCGTCATATCGACCGC
>JACMOJ010000207.1 GCA_014378085.1 Burkholderiales bacterium
CCCCGCCCCTCCCCCGCGTGTCGGGCACGACGATGCTGGAAGTGCTTGTGACAATCGTCATATTGGCATCTGGACTTCTCGGGCTCGCCGCCTTACAGGTTGCGTTGTTGACTGCCGAAGCCGAGTCTTATCAGCGCGCGCAGGCCATATTGCTGGTAAACGATATGGTCGAACGCATTACAACCAATCGCAGCGCGGCCGCCAGCTATGTTTTGATAGAAGTGCACGGAACCGGTGGTACGACGCCACCCGCAAACTGTGCGGTCTTGCCTGCAACGCAAGTCAGCAGCGATCTGTGTGACTGGGGAAAGTCGCTGCAGGGTGCCGCAGAAAAAAAGACATCGGGGAATGTGACGACGCAGGTGGGCGGGCTGGGTGGGGGCCGCGGTTGTGTTGAGCTCGTGCAGGCAGAGGATGCGACGCCGGGTGTGTGTAAGCCTGGAATTTATCGGGTGACAGTGGCGTGGCAGGGCTCTAATAAAACGACTGAACCCGCGGCGACTTGCGGTGCCGGTTTGTACGGTGGGTCTGGGTTTCGGCGCGCTATTTCAACGCAAGTTTCCATTGGGTTACCATCATGCCGAGCCAATTGAACGTACGTAAGCTTAGGCCGCCTAGGACGCCCTGGAGGCATGGAGGGTTCTCGCTAATTGAGCTGATGATTGGTATTACGCTTGGCATGATTGTGATTGCAGGCGTGACCGCTGTTTTCATCAACAGCAACCAAACGCGTAATGATATTGAGCGCTCTAACCGGCAGATCGAAAACGGCAGATATGCAAGCTCGCTACTCGCCGACGATCTGCGTATGGCCGGTTTTTTCTCGTCGTTTGATCCGTACCAAAGCATCATCTTGCCGTTGAATCCGCCGCTTAGCGGCTCCTCCGTATTGACGGCGATTCCAAATCCGTGTGAAGCGTCGGTCACGGGCGCGACAAGCAGCCTCATCAACACGTTCTTTATTCATGTGCAGGGCGTTGATGATGTGGCATCGTCAACTATTCCGAGTTGTCTGTCGGATGTGAAGTTGGGGACTGACATTTTGGTTATTCGGCGACTAAGCTCGTGCGTGGCGGGGCCGACGGCGGGTTCCGGGTGTGACGCCTTCATTTCTGGTGTGCCCTATTTTCAAGCCTCAAACTGCAATGTCGCGGGCGAGCTCGCAACCAATACTGGGTCTAACACTGACTATCAATCTTATTTTGTGCTGGGCACGACTTCCGGTGCGTTCACCAAGCGTAATTTGGATTGTTCAGCAATGGCCAGTTACCGACGGTTGTTTGTCAGAATTTATTTTGTATCTAATAACAACGTGGGAGCGGACGGCATACCAACACTCAAGCGCGCCGAGTTGGGGCCAACCGGGTTCACCATCACGCCCTTGGCTGACGGGATCGAAAATATCCAGTTTGAATATGGGATGGATACCAACGCTGATGGTTTGGTAGATGTTTTTAATTCCAACCCGAGTACCTACGGCGCGTGCATTGGAACGAATTGCCTTTTCAATTGGCTGAACGCCTACTCTGCAAAGGTTCATGTGTTAGCCCGCAGCACGACGACCACAGCAGGTTATGTGGACTCGAAGACTTATGTGCTCGGCAAAAAGGCGAACGGGACAACAGACAATTCGTTTGGACCCTATTCGGACGCCTATAAACGCATCGTGTTCACTTCAACCGTTAGGTTGGAGAATCCAGCAGGCAGGAGACTTCCATGATGAACAAGCGGCTTTCCAGCCAACGTGGTGCAACGCTGATCATTGGTTTGTTTATGCTGATTCTAATGACCGTGATGGCAATCGCCACTTACAACATGGGCACCGGCAATTTACGGGCGGTTGGCAACATGCAGTTCCGCACCGAAACGCAGCGGGTTGCCGAGCGCACGCTTGAGCAGGTGATTAGTAGTGCTGCTGCGGTTACAACGACAGTAGTCTATCCAGAGACAGCCGATGGCTACAAGGTTAAGGTCGAACCAGAACTCGTGCAGGGGTTTGTGAGAAAGAACAATACGCTGGATCTTTCCGATCCTGATGAAGTGGGGTGCTCGTTGGGTACGGCGCAGACATTCGGCATCGTTGGATCCTCCACCGGTAATTCGCTATGCGCGTTGACACTCTACAACGTGAAGGTAACGGCGGAGGACACCCGTACAAAAGCCAAGGTTGTGATTGATCAAGGGGTCGCTATCCAAGTTCCCGCTGACGCGATATGCTCCAAAGTGGTGTGTTAGTGATGATCAAAATTTTAAAAGATCAGTTGTATTTGAAGTCGAGATTTTTCCGAAGGAATTCGAAATGAAAGCTAGCATCTATCTCCGCGCGTTTGTTTATCTTCTGTCTGCGGTTGTTTGGCTCGCGCCGTTAAAGGCGAAAGCGGAAGATATTGATATTTTTGTGGGGTCTAGTGCGGGCTCAAAGGCGAATCCCAAAATCCTGATCATCTTGGAGAATACTTCAAACTGGTCGCGCGCCTCGCAGAAATGGCCAGGAGGGCTCACGCAGGGTCAGGCGGAGGTACGCTCGATCAACACCTTGATTCAGGGGCTGGGTGCCGACGTAAATATGGGGCTGCTGGAGTACGCGACTGCGGGGGGTGGCAGCAGCGGTGGTTTTATTCGCAAAGCAGTATCGCCGTTGGATTCGACAAGCAAGAGTGCGTTCTCTTCCTCGCTGACCACTATTTTTAACAACATAAACGATCCAAACGAAAAGATAAATTCGAGCAACGGCTTTGGCGATTTGATGTATTCGGCGCTGAATTATTTTAAGGGGACCACGACAGTAGCGCCGTCATCTAGCGTGGTTTCGAGTTTGGCCGATTCGGCAGGTTACACGTCGAACTATTTGACGTTCAAATCCCCGCTTGCTGATGACAACGCTTGCGGGCGTAACTTTGTCATCTTCATTGGCAATAACTCGAGCAGCGGGCCGAATGGGGACACGACTGCGAACGGTGCTGCGCTCACCGCTCTGGGCGGCAGTATTAGCCCGCAATTGCAATACCAGAACTACACCGCAGCAACCTCCGTCGCCTCTACCGTGCTGGGTTTCACGTCCGCTTGTTATTCAAGTTTGGCGTCCTGCGCGACGACCGATTACGGTGCGCAGTGTGCCGCTGGCGGTTCCTACGATAGCTGTACCTGCACAAACAACACGACCAGATCGCTCCCGACTTGTTCCTCAGGCACGCAGCGGTATTCCGTGTCCGGCGTAAAAATTATTGGTGGTAGCACTACCAACACAGGTCCTACGGC
>JACMOJ010000208.1 GCA_014378085.1 Burkholderiales bacterium
ATCAATTTCCGCAGCACCATCTTTCACGCTAGCTTTGATCTCTTCGATCTTCTGTCGGAACGGCGTGAGACCCGCGGGGAAACCCGTAGAGACCGCGGCAACCGGAATGCCCGAGCCTTCAAGCGCTTCGACGGCGGTGGCGACAAAGGTGTGATAAACACACACCGCACCAGTGTGCAACTTGAGATCGGCAAGGCCTAGATCGGCCAACAGTTGCGATTGGATCGGCTGGCGCGCTTTGGCGCAAAGGCGTTTCACCGTACCGACGGTGTCGTCGCCAGAAAGTGTGGTGAGGTCGATGGTCTTGACAGCATGTACCAGCCACGCGGCTTGCCAATCTTTTTTGACGCTACGACGGGTGCCCATGGTGGCGGCGCGGCGCTCAATTGCGCTGCGGTTGATGCGCACATCGCGCACCGGCGCGGGGTCAAAGCGTGTACCGAGATTGCGGCCATCGTCGGCCGCGAACGGGGCGACGGAAGCGGACGCGCCAGGTTTAATTTGTGTGACTTTGGCCATTAAGAATCGGGCGTTTTGGACGATGACAAATTATACGCGCTAGGGGAAATTCCTATTTCCTCGTCCAGCGCGCAAAACGTGACAAATTTTCACACTTTTAACCTCAGATTAGATTAACCTGAAGTTGTGTTGTATTTCGTAATTTGCAGATTCGGCGACAAGGAAATAGACGGTGGATAGCGAGAACGGCGTAGTTTCATTAAGTGAAGAGCCGATGCCCAAGCGCACCGTCGCCCTAGGCGTACTGGCCCTCGTTGCGGCCATGCCGCTGATCTGGTTCGCCGTCGACGTCCAAGCGGGCGAACGGCTGTTGAAATTCACCCAATTTTCGCCTCCCGCGCAAACCGCAGCGCACTAGTCGTCTTCGGTTGGCCGCATCGCACGTTTGATGACGTCGTACGAGAAACCTCGCGCCTGCATATAACGGATTTGTTTGGCGCGCGCATCGTGATCGATGGATTCGCTCTGACGTTGCTCGATCAGACTCTCGCCAAACTTGCGCATTAACACCTCCCGCGCCCGTGCCACCTCGGTATCCTTCATCTCGCCCACGGCTGCGGCGACGACTGCCCCTGCCACGCCTTTCTGTTTGAGGGTTTGTGTGATGCGCAAAGCGCCGTACCGATACCCAAGTCGTCGTGCGGCAACCTCGGCATAACGCGCTTCGTTCAACCAGTCCTCTGCCTCACACCAAACAACCGCCTCGGCGATGTCTTCCTGCGAAAACGCCTTCGCCGCGAGCTTGCGCTCTAACTCCACACGACTCATGTCACGCATCGCCAGCAGCCGAAGCGAAGCAGAGACAATTTCGCGATTGGCGGGTTTGGGTGCGTTAGCCAAAGTGGTTAGTCAGTACAGACCAAAAAAAGGCCGAACGCCTTGCTCACTGGAGGTGAAACGAGGAATTCGGCCCAACCATCGAAACAATTCGCGATATGCATAAACCTGCTGCGCCGAAAAACGTCGCGCCTCTGGTTTCTGCATACCCCGAGAAAAGTGCTGAAGAAAACTATTCCTCAACTTCCTCGCTCACGTCAGATCCACCACCCGCGCCCGCAACCGCGCCGACACCAACGGCCGCGCGAATCTTGGCTTCAATTTCTTGCGCCATTTCGGGATGCTCTTTCAGGAACTTACGCGTGTTGTCTTTGCCCTGGCCAATCTTGTCGCCGTTGTAGGCGTACCAAGCGCCGGACTTGTCGACAATTTTATGCACCACACCGAGTTCGATGATTTCACCCTCGCGCGAGATGCCTTCGCCGTAGAGGATGTCAAATTCAGCCGTGCGGAACGGCGGCGCAACTTTGTTTTTGACCACCTTCACGCGGGTCTCGGAGCCGATCACTTCATCACCATTCTTGATCGAGCCAATCCGGCGGATATCAATACGTACCGATGCGTAAAACTTCAGCGCGTTACCACCAGTCGTGGTTTCTGGGCTACCGAACATAACGCCGATCTTCATACGGATCTGGTTGATGAAAATCACCAACGTGTTGGAGCGTTTGATATTGGCGGTGAGTTTGCGCAACGCTTGTGACATCAAGCGCGCTTGTAGACCAGGCAGTTGATCACCCATCTCGCCTTCAATTTCAGCGCGCGGTGTAAGCGCAGCCACGGAGTCGATCACCACAATATCGATACCGCCAGAGCGTACCAACATGTCGGCGATTTCGAGCGCCTGTTCGCCGTTGTCCGGCTGCGAGATCAGCAGGTCGTTAATGTTGACGCCGAGTTTTGCCGCGTAGGTTGGATCAAGCGCATGCTCGGCATCGATAAAAGCCGCCGTGCCGCCGCTCTTCTGCATTTCAGCAATAACTTGCAGGGTCAATGTCGTTTTGCCGGACGATTCCGGGCCGTAGATTTCGACCACACGACCGCGTGGCAAGCCACCAATGCCTAACGCAATATCTAAACCGAGCGAGCCGGTGGACACGGGGATGATGTCGTTACCGACACTACCCTCGCCCATCTTCATGATGGAGCCTTTGCCGAACTGCTTTTCGATTTGGGAAAGCGCTGCTGCCAGTGCTTTCGATTTGTTTTCGTCCATAAATGGCTCTTTCATCATGTTCATAGTTTGCCTCCAGTCAGGGTTTTAGGACGCGCGCCGCTATTGTTAATCGCGCCACACGGGTTGTATGAAAATACAGTCTGTATTTCCGTACAGTACCGGACTGTAAAGCCGATTGCAAGGATTTTTTGTTGGGGTGGTGGTGGAAAGTGCGAGAAACCGGAGCCCCAAGGACCAGCGCAGGGTTGCCGGGAACAGCGGTGTTGCGACTAGTTCAGATTATGCAGGAGCTTGGTCAGCGCGTGCGCAACTGTTGCCCGCCGGACCGCAGCACGGTCGCCGGGAAAATGGCAAAGCTCTGAAATAATTGATTTTTTTGGGAATTTCCAAGCAAACCAAACCGTGCCGACCGGCTTGTCTGGCTGGCCGCCATCAGGCCCGGCAATGCCGGTGACGGCCACCGCGACCTGCGCGCGCGAACGGGCAATCGCGCCTTCCACCATTTGCTTGGCGATCTCTTCAGACACCGCGCCGAAGTCGAGCAGGTCTTCACGTCGCACGCCCAATAAATCGGCCTTCGATTCGTAGGAATAGGTCACGAAGCCCCGGTCGAACCAGGCCGAGGAGCCCGGCACACGTGTCACCGCCTCGGCGATTCCACCGCCCGTGCATGACTCTGCGGTTGCCAGCAGCAGCCCGTGTTTCTTCAGCGCCAGGCCGAGTTGTAAGGAGAGTTCGTCACGCGGGTCGGTGGTTTGGGTCATAAATGGAGAATTTAGGGTTGAATCCGATGCCAGTAAGAGTATGCCGGAACAAATCCCGCCCCCTCGTACAGTGATATCGCCGTAGCGTTATCGGCCTCGACTTGCAAAAATGCGGTGTGCGCCCCTGACTGGCTGCCCCACTCACAAAGTGAATTGATGATGGGCCGGGCATAACCCCGCCCGCGAAACGCTTCAACGGTATGCATACAAAAAATCCCCACATGCGCCGACTCAATCCTGCCGAGGCCGATCGCTGCCAGAACACCATCTACACGCACGGTCAGGAATCGTTGCGCACCCTGCCACAACTGCTGACGTGCGACTTCGACCGCCGCTTTGTCGGCGTCCATCTGCTTTAGCTGGTGCAACAGCTCGGTACCCACAAGTAAGGACACCTCGTGGATCTGTATCGACTCGGGCAAGCTTGATGCAACAACGTTATCCAGCGGACGGGTCATGAAGTGACAATTGATCGCGTACCGGTAGCCACGTTCGGCCAGCCGCGCGTCCATGCCAAGCGGCGAGAGTGCATCCGTCAATCGAAACACACTGCCCTGCTGTTTTGCTGCAAACCATGCTTCAACGGACGCGATGGTGGCATCAAGCGTCGTATGCGTGGTCGGGTAAAGACAGGTTGCGCTATTTGTACGGCGCGTATCGGTGCCAGAGGCGCGTACACGCCAGCCGTCAATATCTTGTTCGTGTAACGCCGGTGACGTGTTTAGCGTCGATGTTTCATACCGCCGGATGGTGTCGACAGAATGTGGCTCGGTCATCTGCACGGTCGGCCTCTGCGCGAGCCGGATGGTGTCGACAGAATGTGGCTCGGTCATCTGCACGGTCGGCCTCTGCGCGAGCCGGATGGAGTCGGCAGGAAATGGTTTGGTCATCTTTGCGAGGTCGGCATCACGCGAGCCGGATGGTGTCGGCAGGAAATGGTTTGGTCATCTTTGCGAGGTCGGCATCACGCGAGCCGGATGGCTTCCACGACCGCGGGCGTGGCTGAGGTGGCTGGTTGGGCCTGCCCGCCAATCGAAACGGCTTTGCGGAACAAGGCTTGTGCATTTGCTGCCGCATCTGCATTCGCGGCATGGATGCGCACCAGCACGTCACCTCTCTGTACTTTTGCCCCGATGGCCACGATATCGGTGAAGCCGACCGCCGGATTGATTTGATCACTCGCGCGCTGGCGTCCTCCGCCAAGCTCTACCACCACGAGGCCTAAGGCACGGGTATCAAAGCCTGTCACCACGCCGTCATCAGTGGCTTTCACCTCCAGTACCACCGGCGCTGCAGCGAGATACGCCGCCGGACGGGCCACAAGATCGGCCGGGCCGCCGAGGGCCGCAACCATCTTCTGAAAAATCTCCGCCGCACGGCCGGATTGCAAACTCCGCTCTAGCTGGGTATTTCCAGCCACTTTGTCCTGAAAATGCCCGCTAGAAGCCAATAGTTCAACACCGAGCGCGATTGTCACTTCATGCAAACGCGCCATTGCGGGCTTGGTGTAGGCGCCAGTTAAATAATCGATGGCACACCGCACCTCAAGCGCATTTCCCGCGCAGGGTGCGAGGGATTGATTCATGTCCGTGAGTAACGCGGTGGTGGGGATGCCAGCACCCCGTACCGAACTTGTCCCATTTGCGACTTCCACAATCGATCTCGCCAACTCGCGAGATTTTTCTAACGTCGGCATAAACGCACCTGAGCCCACCTTCACATCCATCACCAGTGCATCAAGCCCGGCCGCAAGTTTTTTGGAAAGAATCGAGCCGGTGATGAGCGGGATCGATTCCACTGTTGCCGTGACATCACGCGTGGCATAAATGCGTTTGTCAGCCGGGGCAAGTTCTGCGGTCTGGCCGATGATCGCCACGCCTACCTCGCGCACCACCGCTTGAAATTTTTCAATCGTGATATTGGTTTGATAGCCTGGAATACTGTCGAGCTTGTCGAGCGTGCCGCCGGTGTGGCCAAGCCCGCGTCCAGAGATCATCGGCACAAAACAGCCGCACGCCGCCAGCATCGGCCCGAGCATCAAGGACACCACATCACCCACACCACCGGTTGAATGTTTATCCACCACCGGGCCATTCAACTGCATGCCGCGCCAATCGAGCACTCGACCGGAGTCGCGCATGGCGATGGTCAGTGCAACCGCTTCGGCGCGGGTCATACCCTGGAGGTAGGTCGCCATCGTGAACGCGGCAATCTGGCCTTCACTCACCGTGTCGTGCGCGATACCGTTGATGAATTCGCGGATGTCCTCGGCACTAAGCTCGGCACCGTCGCGTTTTAGCCGGATGAATTCTTGTGGAAGCATTTAGGATGTTGTTTGGAATCGCAGATGGACGCAGATAGACGCAGATGGATTCGAGAACTGGTGGAAGTGGAAGAGGAAGATGAAGATGAAGAGGATTTGACTACGTCACATCGCGCTCAACGCGGGTAAAGAAGGTAAAGCTGTAACCGCAAATTTTTTGATTGACGACTTATTTTGCATTTGACTTTATCGGCGCTCATCGGCGTTCATCGGCGTTCATCCGCGGTTCCCTGCATTGAATTTTTTGCGTTCATCTGCGGTTCCCTTACGTCGGATTTTTTGCATAAGCAGCGGAGTAAAAGACTAATACTTTGCGCTGAGGAAAATGCCGGCGATGGTGGCGCTCATGAGGTTCGACAACGTCGCCGCGACCACCACGCGCAAACCGTATTGCGCCACCATCGAACGAAGATGCGGCGCAATACTGCCAAAGGCGCCCGCCAAAATAGCGATCGAAGAAATGTTAGCAAAGCCGCACAACGCAAACGACAGAATTGCGAGCGTCTTCGGATCAATCACCGTGAGACCGGCGGCCGCCACCTTCGCTGGCTCTTGCAGATACGGCGCGAGGCCCACGTACGCGACAAACTCATTCAGAATCAGTTTTTGGCCAATCAAGTTCCCCGCAAAGGCCGCGTTTTCCCAAGACACACCGAGCATATACGCGAGTGGTGCAAAAACTTTGCCGAGCAGCGTCTCCAGATTCACGCCGGGATACCCCATCCAGTTAGCCGCGCCACCGATCATGCCGTTCAGCAGCGCGATCAAACCGATGAAAGCAATCAGCATCGCGCCAACCGCACACGCAATCTGAAAGCCCAGCGTGGCACCGCTAGCAGCGGCTTCGATCACATTTTCTGGCTTCTTTTCTTCAAACTGAATATTGTCGAAGCTGATGTTCTCTTGCTCAGTCGATGGGCACAACAGCTTGCCAAACAACAAGCCGCCGGGGATCGCCATGAATGAAGCGGCAATTAAGTACTCCATCTTCACGCCAAGCCCTGCATAACCCGCCAGCGCAGCACCCGCCACACTCGCCATGCCAGACGACATGATGACAAAGATGGTTGGCCCTTTGAGTTGTGCGACAAACGGTTTAACTGCCGCGCCCATTTCGTTTTGCCCCAAAAAGATGGTGGTGACAGCACAAAATGATTCGATCTTCGAAACCCCGAGCAGCTTCTGCAACGCCGTTCCCAAGATGGTGATGATCCAGCGCATGATGCCGAGGTGATACAACACCGCGATTAGCGCCGTGACATAAATAATGGCGGGCAGCACGCGGAAGGCGAAGATGAAGCCAAGGCCACCGGGCTTGAACACGTCAGGGCTCACCAACCCGCCAAACATAAACTCGGTGCCCTTGGCACCGAACTCCAGGACGTGGGTGACACCGCTGGCGATGCCAAGCAACACCGCATTGCCCTGCGCAGAAAACAACACCACGGCACCGATGGCCATTTGCAGCGCCAGCGCAGACAACACCACCCGCCATTGCACACGGCCGCGGCCCATCGAAAACAACCAGCCGATAAATATCAGCAGCGCTATCCCCATGAAGCTGCGAACGACGTCGGACATGCCCTACTCCCTTGTTTTTTGTATCCCGAGTTTACCGGACTATGCAAGTACTAAGAGCGCCCCGCTAGGCGATCACGCCGTCTCGTCTCGCCGCGAAACCCGCGCCAAACGAGAATAACGGGCCGATCGCGGCCACGGGTAGCGAAATGATTAACACCCACCATGGGCCGCCCATCAGGGCATACGCGGTGCCGGCCCAACCAAAGGCGCTAACCATCTCAACAATACTGGCCAGCGGATGCGCCTGACCACGCCGGTTCATCTCGCGGCGATTGGCTTTGCGCGGGTTCAGCACGTGGCAGGCGGCACTGCTCGCCGCTGCACAGGTCGCACAAACGGCCAACACGAAGCCCTGCCACGGGCTGGTGAAGAGCCAGTAGAGCACCAGCGGCAGCACCATCAGCAGCGGCGGGACGGCGGCCGCGACACCTTTCAGTAGGCGTATGCGATCCAGTGACACCGGTGAGCTGCCGATGAGGTCGGGCGCATCTTCAGCCGCC
>JACMOJ010000002.1 GCA_014378085.1 Burkholderiales bacterium
CTGCGTTTGCCGCCGGAGCAGGGAAGTTATGAAGTCAATATGGACGACTGGATGTGGCTCATTGATGACAAGACGCTCGCCAATCAAACCGTCATGACCAAGTTCGGCATCAAGTTTGCCGAGATCAACATATTTTTTAGGAAGCGCTGAAGTGACATGTTGGAACCGCAGGTGGACGCAGATGTGGGTAGAAGCACGCAGCAGCACGCAGCAAGCACGCAGCGGCACGCGGAGGTGTTCGACGACCGTTTGCGATTGCTTCACTCAACATGATGGAGTGCCACATCGAAGTGATGCTGCCACTTAGATTTTCCAAAATTTTTTCTGCGTGCATTTAAGTGCATTCGCGTGCATTCGCGTGCATTTGCGTCCATCTGCGGTTCCTCGAGAAGTCTCACCAATAACAGGCAACAACCATGAGTCTCAATACAAAAATAACGGACTGGACGTCGAAGCGCGTCTGGATTATCGGTGCGTCTTCTGGCATCGGTGCCGCACTCCCGGATCTGCTGCACGCGCGCGGGGCAAAGGTAGCGCTGTCCGCTCGGAGCGCGGACAAACTGGCCGCGACGGTGAAGCGTTTAGGCAAGACGCGAGCGTTCGCGTTGCCGCTCGACATCACTAAAGTAGAGACCATTCAATCGGCTGAGGCCGAATTGATCACCGCATGGGGCGGTTATGACCTTGTCATTTTTATGGCGGGCGATTACAAGGCGATGCGCGCTTGGGAGTTGGACTTGAAGGTTGCGCAGCAGATGATCGATATTAACTTGGGCGGCTTTATGAACGGCCTATCGGTGGTGATACCGACCCTCATGAAAAACAAGGCGGGCGGCATCGCGCTGGTCGCGTCCGTGGCGGGCTATCGTGGCTTACCCAAATCGCTTGTTTATGGCCCCACCAAAGCGGCGCTGATAAATCTGGCCGAGACGTTGTACCTTGACCTCAAAGACAAAGGGCTTGATATCTACATCATCAATCCGGGCTTCGTGAAAACGCCGATGACGGACAAAAACGATTTTGAAATGCCTTCTATCATTACACCGGAGGAGGCCGCCGAGGAAATTGAAAAAGGCTTCTCACAGGGCGAGTTTGAAATCCACTTTCCAAAGCGATTCACAAATATGCTGAAGCTGCTCAGGCATCTTCCCTACTCGCTGTATTTTCGCGCCATTAAGAGCTCAACCAAATTGTGAGGTGATCCATGCCCACGCCACTCAAACGATTCGTCTCGTATTGGAACAAACTTACGCCGCAGGATGTTGCGCGGTTGGGTGAGTTCTACACCGAAGATGCGGTGTTTCAAGACCCGTTTAACAACGTGCAGGGACACGCTGCAATCAAACACATCTTTAACGACATGTTTGTGCGCTTGATCGAGCCACGATTTGTGATTACCGAAACCATCGAGCAAGACAATCGCGTCATGTTGGTTTGGGACTTCAGTTTTTATATCAAAGCGCTGAAGCCAAACGTGAAACGCACCATTCACGGCACGTCGCTGATTCGGTTTGCCGCTGACGGCCGTGCGTTATCGCATCGTGATTATTGGGATGCGGCAAGTGAGCTCTACGAGCAGTTGCCGATCATCGGCAGTGTAATGCGGGCGCTTAAACGCCGGATGGCGTAACCAGATAAAAAGGCAAACTCGCCGACGGGCGGGCGTTTCCAGGCAAAAACGCCTGAAGATACCCGTCGTTAGAAGCGTTTCGGTGCTTTGTCAACGTACTCAAACACCTTGATGACGCGCGATACGCCGGAGGTCGTACGTGCCACTTCCGTCGCGGCGTCACCTTCTTCTTTGGTGACAATGCCCATCAAATAAACGACACCTGCTTCGGTCACGACCTTGACGTGGTTGGACGAGAAACCCTTCGCGCCAAGAAACCGTGCTTTTACATTCGTCGTGATGAACGCGTCATTGGATCTCGCCGTGATTGAGGATTTGCCGCCCACTGTTAATTCGTTCGTTACGTTCTTCACGCTACCCACTTTGCGAATTGCCTCGCCGATGTCGGCCTTCATTTTTTCATTTAGCACTTCACCTGTCAGCAACACGCCCAAGTTGAAGCTGGTGACGTTGACGTGCGTGTCCTTGAAGCGATCAAGCAGGATCGAGCGCGTCTTCCACTCGATATTTTCGTCCTCGACATAAAAGCCGGTTGAACGACGGTCGTCGACCACCAGAGCGGTCGCACCGACGCCAACGGCGGCGATGGGAAAACAACCTTGAAGTGTCGCGGTCGACGCGACGAGCGCGGCCAAGATTAAGAATCGTTTCATTTTGTCTCCTGCAAATGGGGTGAAATTATCTTCGCCAAAGTTATGTGCGGACATAGGCCCACTCATGCGCCAACTTACTTGCGGACTCATGCACCAACTTACTTGCCGGCTCGTTTGCCAACTCATTGCCACTCATTTGCCAACTCGTTTGCCAACTCGTTTGCCAACTCGGTTGCCACTTATTTTCCAACTAAGCACTAATAGCGTCTTTGATCCATTCGACGCTGGCGCTATCCATTTCGTTCATGAGTATGGCATCAAAGCGGCATGGTGGAGTGTGGTGAAGGCCGGCGAGATAGTGCTGCGCGGTGGCGATAAGGCGCTGTTGCTTGGCGACGCCAATGCTGGCGCCGGCGCCGCCAAATTTGCCTGACGCGCGCATCCGCACCTCGACAAACACCAGCGTTTCACGGTCTTGCATGATGAGATCAATCTCGCCAAATCGGCAACGGTAGTTGCGCGCCACTACCTTTAATTTTTGCGCAAGCAAAAACTTCTCGGCGAATCGCTCGGCAGCATCTCCCGCTGTTTTGGTGGTCAAAGTCAAAATTCCAATTGCGTCCGTCGCGACACTGGTTTTATTCCGCGGGTTTGGCGATCTGCGGCCGGCCATCACGCATCTCGATGATCGGTAAAGATCGAATAAACTGGTTGCCGTCCAGCGTGATGCGGCCGGTGACACCGTCAATTGGCGCAAACGGCTGTTTGGCGTTGCTTCGAGCTGGCGTCGTCGAGACGAGTACACCTGCAGTGGCGGCCGATGTTGCTGCCGATGTTGTCACCATCGTTGACTGCATCTCCGCGCCGCTGACAGCAGGGCCGACCAGCGCATAGATAATGCGCCATGCGTCGATACCCAGTGCGTAAAGCCGCTCATATTCGGTCGGCATCGCGTTTTGCGGCCTTGGATACGCCATCACCGCAGTGTGATCGCGTTCGGCGAACCACGGAATCTCTGGATATTTCACGCTATCCAGATCCAAATTTTCTACGGCACCAGCACGCGGATCAAACGTCTGTGCGGTGGCAAATACCGGTAAGCCCTGCGGCAAGAACGGGCGCGCAAATCGTGCTACCGACATGTCGGCCGCGAGGAACACGACGTCGGCTTTCGACGCGTCTGGCTTTTCCATCGCCGTCTTTATTTTGGAGCCATCGTTTAGGCCGCCCGAAAATGTAATGCGGGTGGCGACGGTACCACCCAGCTTGAGCCATTCTTTTTCAAACGCCTCTTGGATGCGTTTTGCGAGTGTGGCGTTACTTGCGACGATCGCAACATTGCGAAATCCTTCACCGGCAGCAGCACGCGCGGCAAGTCGCGCTTCCCAGTCGAGTGATAACGTAATGTGAAAAAAATTATTCGCGTCAGCGCGGCTGAAGTCCGACGGTGTGTTCGAGGCCGGTGTGTTCGATGCCTGTGTGTTCAAGGCCTGTGTGTTCGAGGCCGGTGTGTTCAAGGCCGGTGTGTTCAATGCCAGCGTGGGCAAATATCCCGCTTCGCGCGCGACGATGGTCGCGCCGTCGCGGGTCAGTCCGGCCACGATTGCCACTGCGCCATCCGACACAGCTTTGCGATACAGCACCGCCATCGACAAGGCTTCGTCGTCGGCGAGGTAGACGCGCGCTTCAAACTGCGTTTTGCCGCTCAATTCTGCCGCCGCGAGAAAACCGGCGCGGGCGGCTTCTGCGGCCTTGCCGAGCGCCTTTGACGAAAGCGGCAAGATGAGCGCGATTGATTTTGGTTTTTCTGCGAGCGGCGTCTCTTCGGCGGGTTTGCCGGCGGCCCCACTGTCTTTTGCCGCGTTTGCTGTGTTTGCGGTGGCCGATGGCGTCGCTGCGCTGGCCGGCGCTGAAGGTTCCACGACCAACGGAGCGGGCGTCTCACTCGTCTTTTGCGGCATCGCTGGCTTTTCTTGCGATACTGCGGGCATCGACATTGAAGCCAATAACAACAAACCCAATAGCATCGACCAGCGAAACGCACGCCCCGCGAGGGCAGAGGTGCTAGCTGCGGTGCAGTTGGTGCCGTAGATGGACTTCAAAACCAGAACCATTGATTGACGCCGCTTATGCAAAACGAGGGAAACGAGTTCGACCAACAAGAGACAAAACTCGAGCCCGCATTATATGTGGTGGCCACTCCCATCGGGAATCTGGGCGACATCACCGAGCGCGCACTCGACATGCTCAGGCGCGCGGATGTGGTGGCGGCCGAGGACACCCGCAACTCACAACAACTACTGCGTCATTACGGCATCAAAGCCCGCTTGATTGCAGTGCACGACCACAATGAGCGGCAGGCCGCAGGCGGTGTGGTCAAGCTGATCGCGGAAGGCAAAAGTGTGGCGCTGGTGACTGACGCCGGTACACCTGCCGTGAGTGATCCGGGGGCGCGGGTGGTTGCCGCTGTCCATGCGGCGAACATGAAAGTGGTGCCAATACCGGGTGCCTCAGCAGTGGTCGCCGCGGTTTCAGCGAGTGGCGAAGGTGAGGGAGGCTTTTTATTCCATGGCTTTCTGCCGCCGAAGTCGGCGGATCGTAAACGTACGCTGTCTACCCTCTACACCGTCCCGTACCCAATCGTTTTTTATGAGTCGCCGCATCGCATTGTCGAGTCGATGGTCGACATTGTGTCGGTGTTCGGCCAGACGCGTGAAATCGTGGTGTGTCGAGAAATCACCAAGAAGTTTGAGACCATTAAGCGGCTAGCCCTAGCAGACGCAGTCGCGTGGCTGGAGGCCGACAGCAATCAACAGCGCGGAGAATTTGTGTTGGTATTGTCAAAGCCTAATGACGACGGGGCGATTGGGGCAAAAGAGGCTGAAGCGGTAACACTGGAGCGGACTTTGCGGATTCTGCTTGCCGAGTTGCCTGTCAAACAAGCCGTGGCGCTGGCGGTACAACTGACGGGGGAAAAGAAGAATACGGTTTATGAACTGGCGCTGAAGATTCGTGATGAATCGTCAGCCGAATAGCGAGCGCTTTTATAATGACGACATGCAACCCCTGATTCAATCGATAACCATCACCCGCCCCGACGATTGGCACCTTCATGTTCGTGACGGTGCTGCCCTTGCTGCGGTACTGCCGCACACGGCACGACAATTCGCCCGCGCGATCATCATGCCGAACCTAAAACCGCCGGTACGCACCCTCGCCGATGCCGCCGCGTATCGTGATCGAATACTTGCAGCGATCCCCGCTGGGATGACCTTTGAACCACTCATGACCTTGTATCTGACGGACAACACGTCGCCGGAAGACATCATCGCCGCGCATGCATCAGGCTTTGTGAAAGCAGTGAAATACTACCCGGCCGGGGCGACCACCAACTCGGATTCAGGTGTCACCGACATTCAAAAATGTGACGCTGTTTTTGAAGCGATGCAGCAACTTGGGTTGCCACTTTTATTACATGGCGAAGTGACCGGTGATGAGGTTGATGTGTTTGACCGCGAAAAAGTGTTTCTCGAACGACACCTTATTCCACTGGTGCAGCGCTTTCCGAAGTTGCGCATCGTGCTTGAACACATCACTACTGCAAACTCGGTAAAGTTTGTGATGGAGGCAAACGACAATGTCGCGGCAACCATCACCCCGCAGCATTTGCTGTTCAGTCGCAACGCAATTTTTAAGGGCGGTATTCGCCCGCACTTCTACTGCCTGCCGATACTGAAGCGCGAAGAACATCGACTTGCACTGGTTAAGGCCGCGACATCCGGCAGCCGCAAGTTTTTTTTGGGCACTGATAGTGCGCCGCATACCAAAAATGCCAAGGAGGCCTGTTGCGGCAGCGCCGGCTGTTACTCCGCGCTTCACGCCATGGAGTTGTATGCCGAGGCGTTTGAATCGGCTGGCGCGCTCGACAAGTTAGAGGCGTTCGCCAGTTTCTACGGACCAGATTTTTATCGTTTGCCGCGCAACACCGGCACCATCACGCTGAACAGAACCAAGTGGCGGATACCCGATGAAATACCGTTTACGGAGTCTGGATTGGTTCCGCTACGTGCTGGCGAAGAGCTGACGTGGCTGATGGCCTAGCCGACGAATGGACATCGGTGCGCGGGCGGCTTGGAGGTTCGTGTTTTGCGAGCATTCACGCAGCACTATCTCAGTTGGATGCACACGCATGGCCCACGCTGGAGGCGTTAAATGTGCTTAGCCAGTCACGTGGCTTGTGTAATGGGAATGGGAATGGGAATAGGAATGGGAATGGGAATGGAAATCAACAGCCACTGAGATTTGTTGCGCCCGAAGCGGGGGGCAGTGCGATGTCCTACGAGATGCAAATTGCCGCTACGGGCGAAGTGCCGACCCGGCAAAATTTGCACGACTTGTTTAATGCTTTGCAGTGGCTTTCTTTTCCCGGTTTTAAGAGTGCGATCAACGCCGAACACGTCAAACGGTTGAATGCCGGCGGTGAGGCTGAAGCGAAGGGCCGCTCCAAAGCGCGCGATGTGCTGACGATGTTTGATGAAAGTGGTGTGCTCGTCGCCAGTTGCGACACGGCCTTGCTGGAGTTGCTTAAGAATTTCGCATGGCGTGAACTGTTCGTCGAACGACGCGCGGATGTTATTGCCAATATGCGCTTCTACTTGGTGGGCCACGGCTTAATGGAAAAAGCGCTCGCGCCATTCATCGGCATGACCGGCAAGGCGATGTTGTTGCGTGTGGAGTGCGCGGACCTTGATCGTGTGGCAGTCCTCGATGCGGCGGCCGCTCAATGGCTGCACGATGCGGAGAATCTTGGCAGTGCAGTAAATCTTTCGCCGTTACCGCTGCTTGGTGTTCCCGGGTGGGATCGCCGCAATGAATGCGCCGAGTTCTATGACAACACCGACTACTTTCGCCCCGGACGAGTGCACCACGCTGGCCGAGTGTCGGGACCTGCGTGAGATAATCAAGCCGGAAGCTCACCAGACAGTCGCTGTGTACTTGTTGCATAGAGGAAGGTCCGGACTCCATAGGGCAGAGTAGTGGGTAACACCCATCCACCGTGAGGTGAGGATTAGAGCAACAGAGACGAGTCGTTCGCAGTGTTTGGCGAGCGGGTGAAACGGGCAATCTCTACTCGGAGCAAACCCAAATAGGCAGGCGCTAAGTACGCAGTTCGGTACTTTGCCGGTGTGTCCCGTCGGATGCCTGCGGGTAGGGTGCTAGAGGCGTGCGGTAACGTACGTTCGAGATGAATGACTGTCATACCTCGGGGTTCGCGCTTCGGGGCGTAACAGAATCCGGCCTATCGGTGGGCTTCCACTTTATTGCTTAATACGTCTTGTAGATGTCCCAGCCAAAGCGGCACATCAACGCCGTGATAACACACAAAAAGAACACCCGCAAAAAACCGCTGCCGCGGTTGACTGCGAGGTGCGCGCCGACCCACGCGCCGGCGATGTTACACAATGCCATGGGAATCGCGAGCTGGTAGAGGATGTTGCCGCTCCACGCGAACCACGCCGTCGCGGCGATGTTAGTGGTGATGTTGATCACCTTCGCCGAGGCTGATGCGGTGAGGAAGTTAAAGCCCATCAAGCCAACAAACGCAAAGATCAAAAAACTGCCGGTGCCGGGGCCAAAAAAGCCTTCGTAAAAACCGAGCACGACACCAACGGCGATGGCAACTAGTCGTTCGTTTGACTGCGCAAACGTTGGTTGGTGGCGTGCGCCGAAGTCTTTACGCATCAACGTGTAGATCGCAACCCCAATCAGCAATAGCAAGATGATGGGTTTCAACAATTTCGGGTCAATTAACGTAACAACGCGTGCGCCGAGGAACGCAAACACGGCCGCAATCAGTGCCGCAGGCAATACCGTTTTCCATGGGATCAATACGGCTCGCGAAATTTTGGCAAGTGCGACGGAAGTGCCTGCGAGCGAGACAATCTTGTTGGTGCCAAAAATGGTGGCGACCGGCGCGCCTGGGAGAAACACCAACAGCGCCGGCACTTGAATGAGCCCGCCGCCGCCGATTACGGAGTCAACGAGGCCGGCAAAAAAGGCGAGTGCCAATAGTGCGGCGAATGACCATGAGGCGAGCGAAATACCCGCGGCGTGAGAAAAATCGAAATCCACGTGGAAGCGATGAGAATAGTCAGAACAGCGATACGACATTATCCGGTCGACCGACGCGGTTGGCGACTTTGTGTGGTCTTCGCGCGAATGTTAGGGCGGAAAACTGCAGAATCGCCAGATTTATGTATAAAAATATAGTAATTGCCTGATTTTTCAGCATAAATGTTGCGAAGTTACTTTAGGTATTAAGCCTATCTCATTAATTATCAACAGAGTTTTCCACAGGCTATTTCGCATCAACAAAGCACGCTAAGTCCCTGAAGCATATAGAAAAAATCTTTAAAACCCGCTTGACCGCGGGTTTTTTGTTGCCTATAGTGTCCACAAGTGGTGAAAAGTGGGAATAAGGGTATTTTCCCGCTTCAAATCGGCTGTTTGGTGGTGCAACCGGGGTCTGGCCAGGGTTTGGCATGGCGGCCGACAGCGGGAAGCGCGCCAGTCGGCTGTGTGTTTGTTTTTGAGGAATTAATCGCGTGTTTCAGGGCGCTTCACAAATCAATCTAGACGCAAAAGGTCGCCTTGCCGTACCGGTGAAGCACCGTGAGGCATTGGCTGCGCCATCGCAGGGTCAGTTGGTGATGACAGCCCATCCGCACAAGTGTGTACTGTTGTACCCCGAAGCGAACTGGGAGCCGATTCGTCAGCGCGTGATGACTTTTCCATCGCTGGACGCAACCGCGTCAGTGTGGAAACGTATGCTCATCGGCTTTGCTGAGAACACCACACTCGATAACGCCGGCCGAATTTTGCTCTCACCTGAGCTGCGCGCATTCGCCGGTATTGAGAAACAAATCATGTTCGTCGGCCAAGGCACCCACTTTGAAGTGTGGTCGCTGAGCGCGTGGAACGAGCAGATCGCCGCCCTGACCTCGGGCGCTGCCGGGCTACCGCTTGGCACCGAGAATTTCTCTCTCTAGAGGATCGAGTGAATGAAAGCCCCCACACCACCGTTCTCCTTAATGAAGCAGTGTCGGCCCTCTGTATCTGTGAATCGGACGATCGTGAAAACGGCGTTTATGTCGACTGCACATTTGGTCGCGGTGGCCACTCGCGGCGAATGTTGGAATCGTTGGGAGGCAACGGCAGGCTGATTGCAATTGATCGCGATATGGCGGCCATTGAGTCGTGCGATATCCGCGATAACAGATTCTCGTTACATCACGCCAGCATGAGTGATGTGTCAAGTGTGCTGAAGCAAGAGGGTGTGGAAAAGATTGACGGGTTGTTGGCGGACTTAGGCGTGTCTTCACCACAACTTGATGATGGGCAAAGAGGGTTCTCGTTCCGGTTTGATGCGCCGCTTGATATGCGGATGGATCAAAGCCAGGGCGAAACAGTGGCAGATTGGTTGGCGAGAGCGGACGAACAAGAAATCGGGGAGGTTATCTGGCGCTATGGTGAAGAACGGTTTGCTCGGCAGATTGCAAGAAAGATTGTTGCGGCAAGGAGCGGCGGACGTCTACGGACGACGGGCGAGCTTGCCAAGCTCGTGGGTGAAACCGTCCGCACACGCGAGCCGGGCTTCAACCCAGCGACCCGCACGTTTCAAGCTCTTCGGATTTTCATCAATCAAGAGCTTGAAGAAGTAGAAACGATGTTGCCGCAGGCGGTGTCTCGTCTGGCGGTTGGAGGTAGGTTGGTGGTGATCAGTTTTCATTCGTTGGAAGACCGAATCGTAAAGCGCTTCATGCAGTCTGCATCGCGCAAGGATTCGCTACCTTCGGATTTCCCGATTCGCGCCAACGAAATTAACGAAGCAACCTTGCTGCCGATTGGGCGGGCGGTAAAAGCCAGTGACCAAGAAGTGGCCGCCAATCCGCGCGCGCGCTCAGCCGTGATGCGTATCGCCGAGCGTACCGGAGTCGCGCAATGATGCGTATGAATCTCTTGTTGCTCGCGGTCTTGGTGTTTTGTGCCCTGTCGGTGGTGACATCACAGCACCAGGCGCGCAAAGCATTCATCGAGTTGCAGTCTGAAAAAGATCGCGAATCGAAACTCGATCAGGAATGGCGGGAGCTGCAAATCGAAAGTCAAACGCTGGGCACCCATAAGCGCATTGAGCAAAAGGCGTCGCGCGAATTGTCGATGACGCTGCCGGACCCGAAGAAAACGGTGATGGTCAATCTTGACCGACCCGTTGGGGCGCCTGCGCCCTCAACATCGCCCGCACCGTCGCCTACCGCAACGCCGCTGGCTGGGCAGGGCAAATGAACCACACTAGCAAAAAAATTCAAGCGCCTGAGCTTCGTCTGAAGCTTGAAGGCTGGCGCTCACGGTTAGCGCTGGTGGGTTGTCTCGCGCTGTTTGCGCTGTTGCTCGGCCGGGCGTTTTATCTGCAAGGAGTGAACAACGACTTCCTGCAAGCGAAAGGCGAGTCACGTTTTGTCCGTGTGGTCGATATGCCGGCATCGCGCGGCGCGGTACTTGATCGCAACGGAAAGCCGCTGGCCATCTCAACACCGGTCGAGTCTATTTGGGCGAGTCCGGCAGACGTGAATCTCGACGACAAGGCGATTATTAAACTTGCCAGTGCACTTAACGTCGACAAAAACGTGGTCGCCGATCGGTTCGCGGACAAAGAGAAAAACTTTGTTTGGTTAAAGCGTCAACTTTCGCCAGAACAGGCGGCACGCGTCATAGCATTAAAAACGCCCGGTGTATTCCAGCAGCGTGAATACCGCCGTTTCTATCCCGCCGGCGACGTGACCGCACACGTGATTGGCTTCACCGGCATGGACGATCAGGGGCAGGAAGGCATTGAGCTCGCCCAGCAAGAATCGTTGGCTGGCGTGCCCGGCCAACGTCGCGTCATCAAGGATCGTAAGGGGCGCATTGTTGAGGATCTTGAAAGTCTCAAAGTCCCGCGCGATGGTCGACCGCTAAAACTATCAATTGATGAACGGTTTCAATTTCTGGCACATCGAGAATTAAAAGCGGCGGTCGAATCCAACCGCGCCAAGAGTGGTGCGCTAGTCATGCTGGATGCTAAGACGGGTGAGGTGTTGGCGTTGGTCAACATGCCCGACTACAACCCAAACAACCGTGCGGCCTACAAGCCCGCGCAGATGCGTAATCGTAGCGTCGCGGACACCTTTGAACCGGGCTCCACCTTTAAGCCGTTTGCGGTCGCCGCCGCGTTGGAAGCGGGCATTGTCAAACCATCTACCGTCATTACCACCGGTAGCGGGTTATCGGTTGGTGGCCACACAATCACCGACACTCACCCGTTGGCGCAAATGACGGTCGCTGAAATTATTCAAAAGTCCTCCAACATCGGCACCGCCAAGATGGCGCTGCAATTGCCTCCCGAGACCCTGTGGAGCCTTTATAGCGGGCTAGGGTTTGGTAGTAGTCCGCGCACCGGTTTTCCCGGCGAGGTGAGCGGCAAACTGCGGCCCGCGAAAACGTGGAAACCGATCGAACAGGCAACGATGTCGTACGGCTACGGCCTGTCTGTTTCCGCATTGCAAATCGCGCGAGCTTATACGCTGTTTACCAACGATGGTGTGCTGCTGCCAGTGACGTTCAACAAGCGCGAAGCGGAAGTTATCGGCAAACAAGTGTTGTCGCCAGCAACGGCTAAAACAATGGCGGCGATGCTTGAGACGGTGACACAACAGGGTGGCACCGCGACCAAAGGGCAGGTGCCCGGCTACCGCGTGGCGGGCAAGACCGGCACGGCGCGCAAGCTGGTGAACGGGCAGTATTCACAGTCGCTGTATCTATCCTCGTTTGTCGGTTACGGACCGGCATCGAATCCCAGATTCATCATGGCTGTCACCATTGATGAGCCATCTGCGGGCAAGATTTATGGCGGCGAAGTATCGGCACCGGTGTTCTCGAATGTGATGGCGCAAGCATTTCGTATGGCGGGAGTTCAGCCGGATGCGCCAAGCTTAGCGGACGCAACGCGTCCGACACCCGGCAAGGCGACAAATGCAGTGGTGGTTTTGTCGCCTGAACAACGCGTCGCGCCGATTGTTGCGCGCCCAGCCGCGGCGCAGGTTGCACCGGTGCCGAAGGATCGCGGATGATGGCCGTCGACATCCGACCCGCCGTCGTCACAAATCTGCGTGAGGTCATTCAAGCAATTGATCAATTGCCGACCCGAGTCGAGCACGCGACCGCCTCCTCGCGCGATGCACGTCCCGGCACGATGTTCTTAGCCTATCCCGGCGCGGCGCGAGATGGTCGTTCCTTTATCGACGACGCCGTCATTCGCGGTGCTTCTGCGGTGATGTATGAATCCGCTGGCGACTTCCAGTGGAACGATGCCTGGCGGGTGCCGCATGTGGCGGTGACGGATCTCAAACAATTTGCGAGCGCCATTGGTGCCCACGTCTACGGCCATCCGTCAAACCCGCTGTGGATGGTCGGCGTTACCGGCACGAATGGCAAAACATCTGTCTCACAATGGATCGCACAATCGCTCGAGATGGCTGGACGCCGCAGTGCAGTACTCGGCACGATCGGCAATGGCTTGGTGGGTGCGCTGACGACCTCGGACAACACAACGCCGGACGCAATCGTATTACAGCGCTACCTGCGTGAATTTGTGAACGCAGGCGCGGCAACGTGCGCCATGGAAGTATCCAGTCACGGCCTTGATCAGGGACGTGTCGCGGACGTGAAATACGACGTCGCCGTTTTTACCAACTTGACACGCGATCACCTCGATTATCACGGCACGATGGAAGCCTATGGTGAGGCCAAAGCAAAACTTTTTGCATTACGTGGTCTGAAGGCGGCGGTGGTGAATGTGGATGATGTGTTTGGCCGCGAGCTTGCCAGCCGCGCGGAGCGGCGTGGTGTTGAGGTAATCCGCTATGCCACCAAAGCTGGTGCAAGGTTCGCGAACCTGATTGCACACAATATCGCGGTGACCTCTGCTGGGCTCAGCTTTACCGTGCAGAGCCTGGACGCTAACGGCCTCACGACCGACGAGGCGGAAGTTGAGTCTGACATTCTTGGCGCGTTTAATGCCAGCAATTTGCTCGCGGTGATTGGCTGCCTCAAGGCTAGCGGGATCGCGATTGCTGCTGCGGCGTCTATTGTGGGTAAGTTGGCACCTGTCACTGGTCGTATGCAGAAAGTTCGTGCGACCGTGAACCCTGCGAATAAACCATTGGTTGTCGTTGATTACGCACATACGCCGGACGCGCTGGAGAAGGTGCTCTCGACGATCGCCGCGATTGTGCCGGATAAAGGGCGATTGATTTCTGTGTTTGGCTGCGGCGGTGATCGCGACAGCGGTAAACGACCACTGATGGGCGCAATCTCCGGGCGGTACGCAGATTTCACCATCCTCACGTCAGACAATCCACGCACAGAAGACCCGGCAAAAATACTTGCCGATATTGGGGCGGGCATTGGCCCGGCACCGCATCACACCGTTATTGATCGACAACAAGCCATTTTTGAAGCGCTTGATCGGGCGGTTGCAACGGACGTTGTTGTAATTGCCGGTAAGGGGCATGAGGACTACCAAATCATTGGTGAGACAAAACATCACTTTAGCGATGTTGAAGTCGCCCTCGAAGCGCTGCGTGTGTGGAAAGGGCGTCCGGAATGAGCGGCGCAACGATGACACTCACCGATTGCGCCCGCAAATTGGGTGCCAAGTTGCAGGCCAAGAATGCTTACGCAATGTTTGCCGGAGTGTCGACCGATAGTCGTTCCATTGCGGCCAATGAACTGTTTGTTGCGTTGAAGGGGCCGACATTTGACGGTCATGAATACGTCGAACAAGTTCGCCAGCGCGGTGCGGCAGCGGCGTTAGTCGCACGCCCGCTGCCGATTGACCTCGCCCAGATTGTGGTTGGCGACACGATGCTGGCCTATGGTGCGCTCGCGCAGGTTTGGCGTAGCCGGTTCAGTCTTCCCGTCATCGCGTTGACTGGCAGTAACGGTAAAACGACGGTAAAGGAAATGTTGCGTTGTGTGATGGCGAAGCATGTCGGTCACGCCGATGAGGTGCTCGCCACGGAAGGCAACATGAATAACAACATCGGATTGCCGCAAATGTTGCTGCGTTTGGATGGCCACCATCGTGCTGCCGTGTTTGAGATGGGCATGAACCATCTGTATGAAATCGACTATCTGACACGTTTGGCGGTGCCGGATGTGGCGTTAATCATCATGGCGGGCACCGCGCATATCGGCGAACTCGGCTCCCGGCAGGCAATTGCGCAGGCCAAGGGTGAGATTTACGCCGGTCTGCGCGACGACGGTGTCGCGTGTATCAACATCGATGATCAATATGCGCATTACTGGCAGCGATTGGTCGGGGAAACACGCCGCATCGTGACATTTGGTACGGCACCATCGGCTGATGTTCGGGGTGAGCTCACCGGCGCCGGTTTAAAACTGCATGCGGGGACGGAGGTGGCGGAGGTTCGTCTACACGTAATGGGTGGACACAATCAGCGCAATGCGATTGCTGCGGCAGCGGGCGCGCATGCGCTTGGGTTGCCGTTGGCGACGATTGCCGCTGGACTTGCCGATTTTTCCGGTGTTGATGGCCGCTTACAGCGTTATGTTGGCCACAATTTAGCCACCATCATCGACGACACTTACAACGCAAATCCAGATTCAATGCGTGCCGCGATTGACGTGCTCGCAACACAAGCCGGCAAACGCTTGCTGGTGTTGGGTGACATGGGTGAACTTGGCGCAGACGCCGCCGCGATGCATGCAGAAATCGGCGCAGAAGCAAAGGCGGCGCAGGTCGACGGACTGTTTGTGCTCGGCGATCTGGCGCGTGAGTACGCCGCAAGTTTTGGTGCCGGCGCGTTTCACGCATCCAATGTTGAGGAGCTGGTCGCGGCGCTAAAACCAATTCTTGGCCCCAATACGACGGTACTCGTCAAAGGTTCGCGTTTCATGAAGATGGAGCGTGTGGTTCACGCGCTGGTGGATGCCACACAAATCAAGCCTGCGAAAGGAACTCACTAATGTTGCTCGAACTTTTCGAGTGGTTAGGAAAAGACATACGTGCGTTCAATGTCTTTAGCTACATTACGCTGCGCACGGTGCTGGCATCAATGACCGCACTGGTGATCTCCTTTGTCATCGGGCCGTGGATGATCCGCAAACTGACGGCGATGAAAATCGGCCAGTCGGTTCGCAGCGATGGTCCGCAAAGTCATTTGGTGAAAGCAGGGACGCCCACTATGGGTGGAGCGCTCATCTTGACGGCGGTAGCCGTCACGACAGTTTTGTGGGCGGATCTCAGCAATCGTTATGTTTGGGCTTGTCTGGTCACCACTGTAGGTTTCGGTGCAATCGGTTGGATTGATGATTACCGCAAGGTCGTGCATAAAGATTCCAAAGGCCTTTCCGCGAAGTACAAATTCCTTTGGCAGACGGTGATTGCGGCAACGGCACTGTCCTACCTCGCATTCCGCGCCAATTTGCCGCAGCAGACCGATCTGATTGTGCCGTTTTTCAAAACGGTCGCGATCCCGCTCGGTGCGATCGGCTTCATTGTGTTGGGATGGTTCATGGTGGTGGGCTTCTCGAACGCCGTGAATCTAACCGATGGTCTCGACGGACTCGCCATCATGCCGACCGTAATGGTGGCTTCCGCGCTGGCCATCTTTGCCTACGTAGCCGGTAACAAAGTGTTTGCCACCTATCTCGGTGTACCGCATATCGTCGGCGCAGGTGAGCTCGCCATCTTCTGTGGCGCGATCGCCGGTGCAGGCCTCGCCTTCTTGTGGTTTAACGCGTACCCCGCCGAAGTGTTTATGGGCGATGTCGGCGCGCTGGCGCTGGGTGGGGCGCTGGGTTTGGTTGCGGTGATCTGCCGTCAGGAAATTGTGCTGATCATCATGGGCGGCGTGTTTGTCGTGGAGACGCTGTCGGTAATGATTCAGGTGGCGTCGTTTAAGTTGACGGGAAAGCGCGTGTTCCGAATGGCACCGCTACATCACCACTTTGAATTAAAAGGCTGGAAAGAGAATCAGGTAGTGGTCAGATTTTGGATCATCACGATGATGCTGGTGTTGTTTGGACTATCGACGTTGAAATTGAGATGAAGTGTCCGAATGACGGGCAGTTTGAGGCACAAACACTTGAAGAAAGCCGTCAATGCTCGGGTTTGTAAATCTAGTGATGGAAACCGTTGCGAGCGGCCCGCAGTGTCTGCGAGCACCGGAGGTGTGTGTGACACCAATTGAGGAGCGGAGCTGACAGATCGGGCCGCGCAGTAGGGTTCATTTGGGCGGCAATGTTTGCAGAAGCGAAATGATGAATAGGGGTTGGCATGACAAAAGCGTACTTGTTCTTGGCGCGGGCGACACCGGACTCTCCGTCGTCGGCCACCTCCGAAGAATGGGTGCTCGTGTGCGAGTCGCCGATAGCCGAGACAGACCTCCCGGAGCCGACGCAATCAGAGCGCTTGGTTGTGAGCTTGTCACCGGTCAGTGGACAGACAGTCTCTTTGGCGACGCCGAACTCGTTGTTGCAAGCCCGGGCGTGGCCGTTGCGGGGCCCGCGTGTGACCCGGCCATCAAGAGGGCCGTCGCGGCGGGGAAAAAGTTCGTTGGGGACATCGAGCTTTTTGCGTGGCAGCAAAACGAAATAACAGGATCGAGACCTAAAGTGATTGGTATCACCGGCTCCAATGGCAAATCTACCGTGACCGCAATGGCAGGCGCGATGTGTGCGGCCGCCGGTTTGAAAACGGTGGTGGCGGGCAATATTGGTCTGCCGGTGTTGGACGCGCTGTTGTCGGCTGAAGATTCAGGGCAGCCGGATGTCTACGTGATCGAGTTGTCGTCCTTTCAGTTGGAAACAACGTCCTCGTTGCATCTCGATGCGGCCACCATGCTGAATCTTTCGCAGGACCATCTGGATCGCTACGATTCCATGGCCGCATACGCCGCCGCCAAGCAGCGGATCTTTATGCACGCAACACACCAGGTCGTTAATCGCGATGATGCCATCTCGATGTCGATGAAAGCGTTGTTGCCAGATACGCGTTGTGAGTGCGCCAGTTTTGGTTTGGATCAGCCCACCAAAGCAAAGAACTTCGGACTCGCCGGGGGCTGGTTGGTGCGTGGTGAGGGGCGACTCATGCCGCTTTCAGAATTGCCGGTTGCCGGGTTGCACAACGCCGCCAATGCTCTGGCGGCCTTCGCACTTTGTGATGCGATTGGGCTCGACCTGATGAAAGCGGCTGAGGGCGCAAAAACGTTCAAAGGTCTGCCGCATCGCAGCGCGTTAGTCGCAGTTGTCCAAGGCGTCACGTTCTTGGACGATTCAAAAGGAACCAACGTTGGCTCGACCGTGGCCGCGATGAATGGCATGACCACACCTACCATTCTGATTGCCGGCGGCGAAGGCAAGGAGCAAGATTTTGCACCACTCGCTGAGCCCATCCGTGCACGCGCAAAAGCGGTGGTACTGATCGGCAAGGATGCCGATCGTATTGAGGTGGCGATTGCTGGCACCGGCGTGCCGTGTTTGCGTGCGGAAAATATGGATGACGCGGTACACATGGCATTCGCGCAGTCCACCGCTGGGGATACGGTGTTGTTGTCGCCGGCGTGCTCGAGTTTTGACATGTTCAAGAATTACAAACATCGGGGGGAAGTGTTTGCGACCGCAGTCACA
>JACMOJ010000021.1 GCA_014378085.1 Burkholderiales bacterium
CGCCATACGAGCAAATAAAATACGAGCCGGTCATGCCAGTAATCGGAGGGGTGCTGGTGATGCCGACGCGACCGCCGTCAGCGTTGGTTTGGTAGTACGCAGCTCCACCAGCGCCAGCGGTACAGACACCAGAAGTATTGCCGGCAAGAAATCCTGCTAGGCGCAAATGCTGAAACGCCAAACACGATTCATCCGCGCTGGTAAGTGTGTCCCAAACACCATTGATTTGACCGTTGCCAGGCGTTCCAGTCGCATCCGTGGCACCACCCGAAATCTTGGTTGATGCACTTACCAAGTCACCCGGGATACCTTTAAAGCGATCTTGGAAGCCATAAAGTGCGGCTTGGATGGTACGGAAATCTTGTGCGTAGCTCTTGGCCTTTGCGCTGTTGATCAATTCCTGACCTTTCAGCACGCCGCCGAGCAGCAAACCGATGATCACCAAAACGATGGCAATCTCAACGAGCGTAAAACCTGATTGTTGACTCTTCATTTTTTTCTCCAGTTGAATCTGCGTGCGATGTTTATAAAAACTTACGGAAACTAGGCAACAAACCGAACAAACGCGCCAAATACCATGCCAATGGCAAGTACGGCCACGGCGATGTCGAAGCGAACGAGTTGCGGTTGGTTAGTGTTGAATGCGTTCATGATAACCTCGAAGTTGGTTGCGGACGCAGAACACAATGCAAGCCGCGTGCCAACTATCTATCCTATTGATTTATAACGAGATTTATCGTTTAACACCAAAATTGCGTGTTCCTGCCGAGCCGATCTGTAGGTGAGTTCGACACACGTGTCCGGAAAGTCGACACCGATAGCCGGTGGCGTTGCGGAAGCGCCAACGCCGCGGCGGCACCCGCAGCAGCGCCTGCACCGCCGATAACGCGAATGATCGTGGAAACCATTCTTTTAGCGCCATGCCACAATCACGCTATGTTGCAATCAACTGCAAGCCGTTAAGCCCAACCTCCGCGACAACACCTAACTTGAGTATGCCTTTGGCCACGTCTACGTCTTTAATGCCGCTATCTTCAACATCCATCTCGGCTTGGGTGGTGCGACAGCGTCGTTGGCTCATCATCGCCATGTTGTTGTCGCTGCATTTCGCCGTGTTGTCTCAAGTCCACGAAGGTCCGTTCTCGCGAATTTGGCTGTTGGTTCATTTCGGGTTGTTTCTTATCTGGCAGCCGTTTGTTTCCGCAGAGCGCGAGCTAAACGTCATTGCGGTTGCCCTTCTGCTGGGGATCACGGCGGTGTTGCTTTACACCCTCGCGGGCTGGATGTTTGTGGCGTGGATTGCGATCCTCATCTCTATCATGGGCGGCAAGGTGTTTACGTTACAAGCGGCGCGGCGTAGCCGATTCTATTTAGTTGCGGTGTTCTATCTGTTTGCCATCCTGCTGGCGTGGACGGTGCCGGTCTCGCTACTAGGGCTTGCCTCGCTGCCCGAAGGTATACGTACGCTGGCGGCGTGGGTGATTCCGCTGGTTCTCGTGGCGATGGTGTTTCTTCCCTTCCGTCCAGAAGATGAATCGAGCGTGCAGGTATTCGACTTTTTCTATTCGACGTTTGTTCTGCAGCTAGTGGTGGTGATCGTGTTGGGTAGCCTCGCGTCGATGCCGTTCACGAGCAACCAGTACTTTCCCGCCGTGTTACTGACAGTGTTGTCGTTTGCGGGAGCACTGTTGTTTCTCGCGATCTTGTGGGGGCCCCGTGGCGGCTTCGGCGGCCTTCGGACTTACTTCTCGCGTTATCTGATGACCGTTGGCATGCCTTTCGAACTGTGGATGCGGCGCATCGCCGAGTTCTCCGAAACCGAGATGTCGTCATCACGCTTTCTGACCTCCGCGATGGACGAAGTTGCCACGCTGCCTTGGACCGTCGGCGCGCGCTGGCGCTCACCGGATGGCGAGGGGCGCTTCGGTCGCGAATCAGAGCATGTGGCGACGTTTCGCCATCATGGGTTAGAAATCACCTTCTTTACCGAGATCGATCTGTCGCCGGCACTTTTTTTGCACGTGCGGCTGTTGGCGCAAGTCATCGGCGAGTTCTACGAAGGCAAACGTCGCGAACAGGCGATGAAACAAAACGCCTACATGCAGGCCGTCCACGAGACCGGCGCACGGCTGACGCACGACATTAAAAATCTGTTGCAGTCGCTATTTGCGATTACGTCCGCAAGCATCGCTTCAAGCGAACGAATGGGGCAGGGTGAACTGCTGCCACGCGGGTTAGCCGATCGGCGCTCCTTGTCGCCATTTGACGAGATGCTGCAGCGCCAGCTTCCGCAGCTGACGCATCGGCTACAAAACACGCTCGATAAGCTGCGTAATCCCGCAATTCACAACACTGACGTTCTCTTCCCTGCGGCGGACTGGTGGCGCGATGCCGCGCTGCGCCATGCCAACGCAGGCGTGGATTTTCGTTTTAATGATTTGCTAATAGGCAACGTGCCAGCAAATGTATTCGATACGGTGTTAGAAAATTGTCTTGAGAATGCGCGCAAAAAACGGGACCGCGAGCCATCGATTCAGATCATCGCTGAGCTTACCTCGGCCGACTCTCCAACACTGCTAATAACCGTTACCGGAAGCGCAATTCCTGAGCATGTTCGCCTGGATTTATTCAAGACGCCGGTAAACAGCATGCGCGACGCGGGATTGGGTATCGGACTTTTCCAAGCCTGTCGTCACGCCGACGATGGCGGCTACGAACTCACGCTTGAACGAAACGTGCAGGGTTGTGTTCAGTTTCGCTTGGCCGCTAAAAACGCAACGTAAAAATAGAATTAAAAAATAAAAGGGCGCTGTCACGCGCCCTCTTTATTTACGTCAAGAGAAGTTCAGCCTCTTTTCAGCTGATTTCCAGCTGATTTTCAGCCTCGTGTAACGCGAGTAACACCCTGTCCTGACAATATGCGGACTCTGTCACCAACGCGAAAATCTTCGTCGTTCTCCTGCGTCACGGCGACCAACTTTCCGCCTTCAAGCCTAACCGTCACCTCGACACCGCGCCGGTCATTGCTGCGTTTTTCTACCGCGTTGCCAATCAACCCGCCGACCACCGCGCCAGCAATCGCGCCGGCGGCGTTTGCACGGCTTCCGCCACCCATAGTAGAGCCCGCAATGCCACCAAGGCCGGCACCAACTAGCGTACTCGTACCAGATTCGGCACCGCGCGCATCGATAGAAACATCTCTGACGGTCTCAACAACACCCAAACGCACATTCATTTCGCCGCGCACTTGACGACGGTTGTAGTCGCCACCACCCATGCCGGGAGAAACACAGCCAGCCAACATCACGCTCGATAGCAACGCGCTCGCGGCGATTACAAGTTTTGGTTTCATTTGTTTTCCTTTCATTCTGTAACGCAATGGGCACAAGATGTGCGCATCACACTTAGTCCCATAGCGGTTCATCAAAAGCCATCTGGTAACGCTCGGCGATTTCGTCACGCGTCGGCTGATGGCCCTGCGGTCCACGATGCTCGATTTTTATCGAACCCATGGTGTTGGCAAGTCGTCCTGTTTTTTCCCATGACCAGCCCCGCTCAATGCCGTACAACAACCCTGATCGGTAGGCATCCCCACAACCGGTAGGATCTACTCGCCGATTTTCTTTAACGCTCGGAATAATGATCTGTTGACCATTTGCATAAACGACGGAGCCTTCCGCCCCTTTGGTCACGATGAGCGCTTTGACGCGCTCGGCCAGTTTTTCAACTGGTTCGCCAGTTTGTTCCTCTAACACCCGCGCCTCGTAGTCATTGACCGTTACAAAGTCGGCGAGTTCGATGAAATGCCGCAG
>JACMOJ010000209.1 GCA_014378085.1 Burkholderiales bacterium
CCGGCGGCCCGGCCGGGGAGGACACGCCGACCGTGCCAGCCCCGGGTAGTGGGCGGGGTAATGCGTAGCGGGACGACTTCATCGCAGGCGCAACGTTACTTGCGTATCGCCTGTGCATCCACCACCGCGAGCGCCGTCATGTTGATGATGCGCCGCACGGTGGCGGTGGGTGTGACGATGTGAACCGGCTTTGCAGCGCCGAGCAGTATCGGCCCAATGGTGATGCCGCCACCGGCCGCCGTTTTAAGCAGGTTAAACGAAATGTTTGCCGCATCGAGGGTCGGCATGATGAGCAAATTCGCCTCGCCCTTCAAGCGGGAGCTCGGCAGTGCAGTCATACGCACGTCTTCTGACAACGCGGCGTCGCCATGCATTTCACCTTCAACGTCGAGTTCTGGTGCACGAGCGTTGATCAGCGCCAGCGCCTCGCGCATCTTGACGGCCGTTGGTGCGTCGGAGGTACCGAATGACGAATGCGAAAGCAGCGCCGCCTTTGGCACCAGACCGAAGCGGCGAATCTCCTCCGCCGCGAGGATTGTCATCTCGCAGATCTGTTCTGCGGTTGGGTCGTCGTTGACGTAAGTGTCACAGATGAACACAGTGCGTTTTGGCAACATCAGCAAATTCATCGCGTAGTAATGCTTCGCGCCCGCGCGGCGTCCAATTACCTGATCGATGTAGTGCAGGTGTAGCGCGTGGGTGCCGAATGTGCCGCAGATCATGCCGTCGGCTTCGCCACGATGCATCATCATCGCGCCGATCAGCGTCAACCGTCGGCGCATCTCAATCTTGGCGTATTGCTCGGACACACCACGCCGCGCGGTGAGTGCGTAGTACTGCTCCCAGTAGGCGCGATAACGCTCGTCGTACTCGGGGTTAATAATTTCAAAATCGACGCCCGGCCGAATGCGTAAACCAAATTTCTCAATCCGCTTTTCGAGTACCAAGGGGCGAGCAATGAGGATCGGCTTTGCCAGTTGATCGTCGACCACAATTTGAACCGCACGCAGCACGCGCTCCTCTTCGCCCTCGGCGTAGACGATCCGTTTCGGATTCTGTCTTGCCTTGGAGAACACCGGCTTCATGATGAGACCGGAGTGGTAGACAAACTGATTGAGGCGCTGGTGGTAAGCATCCCAGTCGGTGATAGGGGAAGTCGCAACGCCCGACGCCATGGCCGCCTTGGCAACAGCGGGAGCGACCTTTGAAATCAGCCTTGGATCAAACGGGCGAGGGATTAAGTAGTCCTTGCCGAAAGAGCTTGACGTCTCGCCATAAGCCATCGCAACGATATCCGACTGTTCGGCTTGCGCGAGATCCGCGATGGCATGAACGGCGGCCAGTTTCATGGCCTCGTTGATGGTAGTCGCGCCAACGTCGAGGGCGCCGCGGAAGATGAACGGAAAACAAAGAACGTTGTTGACCTGGTTCGGGTAGTCGGAGCGTCCGGTCGCAATAACCGCGTCATCGCGCACCGCGCGAATTTCTTCCGGCAATATTTCTGGCGTGGGATTTGCCAGCGCCAAAATCAGCGGCTTTGCCGCCATGCGTATGACCATGTCAGGTTTGAGCACCCCGCCAGCAGACAAGCCCAGAAAAACATCGGCCCCGTCAATCACATCGCCGAGCTTTCGCGCGTCGGTGACTTTTGCGTAGCGTTCTTTGTTGGGGTCCATCTCCTCTTTGCGACCTTGGTAGACAACGCCGGCAATGTCAGTCACCCAAATGTTGGACATTTTCATGCCGAGCGCGACCAACATGTCCAGACACGCCAAGGCTGCAGCGCCCGCTCCGGAGGAAACCAGCTTGACCTCGGAAATGTCTTTCTCAACAACTTTGAGGCCGTTGTAGATCGCCGCGCCGACAATGATTGCCGTGCCATGTTGGTCATCGTGAAAAACCGGGATCTTCATGCGTTCGCGGAGCTTTCTCTCCACGTAAAAGCACTCGGGGGCTTTGATGTCTTCGAGATTAATCCCGCCGAAGGTGGGTTCCAACGAGGCGATGATGTCGACTAACTTCTCTGGGTCAAGCTCATTGATTTCGATGTCAAATACATCAATGCCGGCAAACTTCTTGAACAATACCGCTTTGCCTTCCATCACCGGCTTCGCCGCGAGCGGGCCAATCGCGCCAAGGCCAAGCACAGCGGTGCCGTTCGTAATCACGGCAACCAGATTGCCGCGCGCCGTTAAGTTGCGCGCCTCGCTGGGGTTTTGGGCAATTTCTTCGCAGACCGCCGCAACGCCCGGGGTATAGGCGAGGGCGAGGTCACGCTGGGTGGCGAGTGGTTTGGTCGCGGTAATTTCAATCTTGCCGGGAACCGGATACCGGTGGTATTCGAGGGCACTATGCTTCAAGTCGTCATGCGTTTTCATGTAATTTCTCCTATGAGAAGTCTAACACGGCACCACCTTAAAGGCGTCGTTGGCTGCTAGGCCGACAGCACTGTGCGTCGATACTTTTGTCTTCGCAGATGCCGACGGTCGGCAACCCAGTTAGAGTGCGTTATGTTTTGTGCGCAGGCGAGTCTGTTGGCTCGCCGTTAAGCCGCAGCAACCAAATTGGCCGTGCCGATTTTTTCTTGTGATTTGAGAGATGAGCCATATGACTCAGACAGCGACGGATATTGAACCTGCCACGCCGACTAAAAATCAGTTTGCACTGCTCGCGCAAAAGCGGTTTGCACCGTTCTTCTGGACGCAGTTTTTGGGGGCGGCTAACGACAATATTTTTAAGTTTGCGTTTACGGTGCTTGCCACTTACCACGCCGCAGATTGGGGCGGGCTCGACCCAAAACTGGCGGGGCCATTAATTGGCGGATTGTTCATTCTGCCGTTTGTACTTTTCTCCGCGACGGCGGGACAACTTGCTGACAAATACGATAAAGCGATGCTGACTAAGGTGGTGAAAAACATGGAGATCGCCTTCATGTTGCTCATTAGTGCAGGCTTTGTGTTTCACCTTTCAGCATTGCTGTTTGTTGGTGTGTTCCTGATGGGGTGTCACTCCACATTGTTTGGCCCCGTCAAGTTTGCGTATCTGCCGCAGCACCTTGCGGATTCGGAGTTGACGGGTGGCAACGGCATGATCGAGATGGGCACCTTCAGCGCGATTCTACTGGGCTCGATGATTGGCGGATTTTTGGTCAAGCTGGACGGCAACGGCGTGGTTTATGTCGCGGCGATTTCGATGGCGCTTGCCGTCGTCGGGCGCATCACGGCCGGCATGGTTCCTGTGTCACCTCCCCCCGCGCCGCAACTAACGATCAACTGGAACCCCGCCGCGGAAACATGGGCAAACTTAAAAATCGCCCATCGTAATCCGGCGGTATTTAATTCATTGATTGGCAACTCATGGTTTTGGTTTATGGGATCGATTTTCTTGACGTCCATGACCGGCTTTGCCAAAGAGGTGTTGGGCGGGGATGAAATGGTTGTGCTGTTGCTGATGGGCCTCTTCACCGTCGGCATTGGTGTTGGTTGCATGCTGTGTGAAAAGATGTCTGGGCACAAAATAGAAATCGGGCTAGTGCCGTTCGGCGCTATCGGTATGACGTTATTCGCCGTTGATTTGTATTTTGCGTCGCGCGGGTTGGTGCCTAGCGGGGCCTTGGTTAGCGTCGGCACGTTTGTGCAAAAGTGGGCGCACGTTCGCGTCATGGCGGATCTTTTTTTGATGGCGATGTTCGCAGGCTTTTTTTCCGTGCCGCTCTACGCCATGATGCAGGCTAGGTCCGAGCCCGATTACCGGGCGCGGATTATCGCGGCGAACAATATTCTCAATGCGGTATTCATGGTGATCGCCTCGGTGCTGGCCGCCATCTTGCTGAAGGCGGGGTTATCACTGCCCGAGTTGTATCTCGTCGTCGGCGTGATGAACGCTGTGGTTGCCATCTACATTTTTATGTTGATCCCAGAGTTCCTGATGCGTTTCCTTGTGTGGATGCTTATTCATACGTTTTATCGGGTGGATCAGCGCGGACTACAAAATATTCCGGATGAGGGGCCGTGTTTGCTGGTTTGCAATCACGTGAGCTTTGTTGATGCGTTGGTGATTGCCGGCTGCGTCCGCCGCCCCGTGCGGTTTGTCATGGACTATCGAATCTTCAAGGTGCCGGTGCTGAATTTCGTATTTCGCACCGCAGGAACGATTCCAATTGCCTCTGCCAAGGAAGATCCGGCAATGCTGGAGCGTGCCTATGAACGTATCGATGCGTACTTGCAAGATGGCGAGGTTGTTTGTATTTTTCCGGAGGGACGTATTACCGATAACGGCGAAATTTATCCGTTCAAAAAGGGTGTCATGCGAATCATCGAGAAGAACCCCGTCCCGGTCATTCCCATGGCTCTGCAGGGTCTGTGGGGAAGTTTCTTTTCTCGCTGGGGCGGTACCGCCATGCGGTATCCGCGCGGCATCTTCTCGCGCATCGCGTTTGTGGTTGACCGTCCATGGCTGCCCGGAATCGTCACGCCGGAAGCATTGCAATCCAAAGTGCTGAATTTGCGCGGTGATTGGAAGTAGTGAAGGATTTGAAACTTGCCGAATGACGGGCAGTTTCAGGCAAAAAGAGCTGGAGAAAGCCGTAAATAAAGGAGTTTTTACATTTTCTGCTGGGTAATCCGGCCCTTGAATCATCGGTGTTGGTGCGGTGCGTGCTACACTTCCAACGGTTCTATAGGCCTCTTACAGCTCTCGTCGGAATCGATCAAACATGTCCGGAAGCACTCTCGGCAAACTCTTTGCCGTCACAAATTTTGGCGAATCACACGGCCCCGCGATTGGGTGTGTGATCGACGGTTGTCCACCCGGTTTGGCGCTGTCGGTGGACGATATCCAACCCGATCTCGACCGCCGCAAACCCGGCACATCGCGCCACGTCACACAGCGGCGAGAGGAAGACCGGGTTGAACTCCTGTCTGGTGTTTACGACGGGAAGACCACCGGCACGCCGATTGCGCTGTTGATTCGCAATGAGGATCAGAAAAGTAAGGATTACGGCAACATTGCCGATGCGTTTCGACCTGGTCACGCCGATTACACCTATCTGCAAAAGTACGGCATTCGTGACCATCGTGGCGGCGGGCGTTCGTCGGCGCGATTGACCGCGCCAACCGTAGCGGCGGGTGCCGTTGCCAAGAAATGGCTCAACCAAAAATACGGCGTTGTGGTCAGTGGCTATTTAGCGCAGCTGGGTGAAAACAAAATCCCGTTCGAGTCGTTGGCCCACGTGCATGACAATCCATTCTTCGCGGCGAATGCGTCGATGATTGCAGAACTCGAACGTTACATGGACCAGCTACGCAAGTCTGGTGAGAGCTGCGGCGCACGAATCAATGTGGTTGCCGCTGGCGTGCCGGTGGGTTGGGGCGCCCCTATTTATGATCGTCTAGATGCGGCGATCGCGCACGCCATGATGGGCTTAAATGCCGTTAAAGGTGTTGAGATTGGTGCCGGATTTGCTTCCATTAAGCAATTGGGAACAGAACACTCGGACGAGATCACGCCGGATGGGTTCTTGTCGAATAATGCGGGTGGCGTCTTGGGCGGCATTTCGACCGGTCAAGACATCCGCGTTTCGATCGCCATTAAGCCGACCTCGTCGATACGACTAGACCGGCAAACCATCAACAAAGCGGGCGAACCGGTGGTGATCAACACCCACGGTCGGCACGATCCCTGTGTGGGCATTCGGGCCACGCCCATCGCTGAGGCCTACCTTGCGCTGGTGTTGATTGATCACGCGCTGCTGCATCGCGCGCAGAACGCCGATGTGGTGGTCTCCACCCCAAAAATCGCATCTGTTGCCAAGAATTCGTTATCAACAGCGGCGAAAAGAGCAGACGATCACGACCCGAGCGAAGCGTGATCACTGCAGCGCGTGATGCATGCTGCATTGCATTGTGCGCATTGTGCGCATTGTCCGCATTGTGCTAAGGCGGTTGCGTATAATCTTCGTATGACAAATTTTGCGCAAATGCCGCCACAAATGCCGCCACAAATGCCGCCACAAACGCTCTACGACAAGTTGTGGGACGCGCACGTCGTGCATACCGAATCGGACGGCACGGCGTTGATTTACATTGATCGACATCTGGTCCACGAAGTCACCAGTCCGCAAGCCTTTGAAGGGCTGGAAATCAACGGCCGTAAGCCGTGGCGTTTAAAGTCCATCCTCGCAACGGCGGACCACAATGTGCCAACGGTCGGGCGCAAGGAAGGTATTGCCGACGCGGTCTCGCGCCTACAGGTGGAGACGTTAGACAAGAACATTGAAAAATTTGGCGTTCACGATTACTTTGGTATGAACGATAGTCGTCAGGGCATCGTGCATGTCATCGGCCCGGAGCAGGGCGCGACCTTGCCCGGCATGACGGTCGTGTGCGGTGATTCACACACGTCGACACACGGCGCATTTGCCGCATTGGCTTTTGGCATTGGCACCTCCGAAGTTGAGCATGTGATGGCAACACAATGCCTGGTCGCCAAAAAATCCAAGTCGTTGTTGATTCGTGTCGAAGGCAAGGTTGGTCGCGGGGTCACTGCAAAGGATATCGTGCTCGCCATCATTGGCAAGATTGGAACCGCTGGCGGAACCGGCTACGCCATTGAGTTTGCGGGCAGCGCGATTCGCGCACTGTCGATGGAAGGCCGAATGACGGTTTGCAATATGGCGATCGAAGCGGGCGCACGCGCCGGCATGGTCGCGGTCGACGATAAGACGATTGAATATCTGCGCGGTCGGCCGTTTGCGCCGAGCGGGCCGCAGTTTGATCAAGCGGCGGCGTACTGGCGCACGCTGCAATCCGACAATGGCGCGATATTCGACCGATTAGTCGAGTTAGACGCGGCTAACATCACGCCGCAGGTGACGTGGGGGACATCGCCTGAAATGGTCGCCAGTGTCGGCGCGAATGTACCCGACCCCGCTAAAGAAGCCGATCCGGTCAAGCGTGAGGCAATGGCGCGCGCTTTGCAATACATGGGCATCGATCCTGGAACGCCGATCTCACAAATCAAGATCGACAAAGTGTTTATCGGTAGCTGCACCAATTCGCGCATTGAAGACCTACGCGCTGCGGCCGGTGTGGTGCGTGGCCGCCACATTGCCAGCAACGTCACGCTGGCGATGGTTGTGCCAGGTTCCGGTTTGGTGAAGCGCCAGGCCGAGGCCGAAGGGTTGGATAAAGTGTTCCTAGCTGCTGGCTTTGAATGGCGCGAGCCGGGCTGTTCAATGTGTCTGGGCATGAATGACGATCGCCTGAGTCCGGGTGAGCGTTGCGCGTCGACCTCCAACCGCAACTTTGAGGGCCGCCAAGG
>JACMOJ010000210.1 GCA_014378085.1 Burkholderiales bacterium
ATGATGCGCGGCGCAAATTGCGAAAGCTCCGAGCGTGCGGTGGGCACCGCTTGTTTCATCAAACCGAGGATGTGCATGCGGCCGTCTTTGGCCTGCTTCAGCGCGACATCCATGATCTCTTTGGTGATGCCCATGATCTTGATGTCCATTTGCAGCGCGGTGATACCGGCATCGGTACCGGCGACTTTGAAATCCATGTCGCCTAAATGATCTTCGTCGCCCAAAATGTCGGTCAGTACAGCAAACTTTGCGCCATCCTTGATAAGCCCCATTGCCACACCAGCAACGTGCGCTTTCATCGGTACACCAGCATCCATCAGCGCCAAACAACCGCCGCACACGGAAGCCATCGATGATGAGCCGTTCGACTCGGTGATTTCCGACACCACACGCATGGCGTAACCAAATTCTGCTTCGGTCGGCAACACTGCTGCCAGTGCACGTTTGGCCAAACGCCCGTGACCGATTTCTCTGCGCTTAGGTGTACCCACACGTCCCGTTTCACCGGTTGAATACGGTGGGAAGTTGTAGTGGAACATGTAACGATCTTTGTACTCGCCTTGTAGGGCGTCGATCATTTGTGAATCTTTCAGCGAGCCGAGCGTTGCAACGACTATCGCCTGCGTTTCGCCACGGGTAAACAACACCGAGCCGTGGGTGCGTGGCAACACGGAGGTGCGAATCGAGATCGGACGCACGGTGCGGGTATCGCGACCGTCAATACGTGGCTCGCCATTCAAAATCTGGCTGCGAACGATTTTGGATTCAATGGCGAACAACAACGATGAGACGGTATTTTTGTCGGGTGCGCCGTCGGCACCTGTACACAACGCGGCGACGACACGTTTATTGATACCGGAGAGCTGCTCGGAGCGAGCACCTTTGGATTTAATGCGGAACGCCGCATCTAAATCCGCCGCAGCCATGGTGTTGATCTGATCAATCAAGGCTTGCGGTGGCACCGGTGCGGTCCACGCCCAAGGGTCTTTGCCAGCCTCATCGGCGAGATCAAGAATGGCGTTGATGACAGCTTGTTGTTGATCGTGACCAAACACAATACCACCCAACATCACGTCTTCCGGTAGTTCGAGCGCCTCAGATTCAACCATCAATACGGCAGCTTCCGTACCTGCAACCACCAAATTCATGTGGGAGGTTTCGAGTTCGGTTTTGGTCGGATTCAAAATGTACGCACCGTTTAGATAACCGACACGTGCCGCGCCAATCGGGCCTTCAAAGGGCACACCCGCCAATGTGACTGCGGCGGACGCACCAATCATCGCAACGATATCGGAATCAATTTCCGGATCTGATGAAAGTACGGTGGCGATGATTTGCACTTCGTTGTAAAAACCATCCGGGAACAACGGACGCAGCGGACGATCGATCAAGCGGCTAGTGAGAATTTCTTTTTCAGAAGGACGACCTTCACGCTTGAAGAAGCCACCCGGGATCTTGCCGCCGGCAAATGTTTTTTCCTGGTAATCAACGGTCAGCGGGAAAAAATCTTGGCCTTCTTTAGCGTCGCGGCGTGCGACGCAAGTAACGAGTACAACGGTGTCATCTAACGACACCAATACGGCGCCGTCGGCCTGACGAGCAATCTCGCCAGTTTCGAGCGTCAACGTGTGACGTCCGTATTGCAGTGTTTTCTTAATGGCTTTCATGCGGGAATTCCCTTGACGTTTGCAGTGAGATTAAATCTGGGATGCGGTAGCGATGCTCTTCGGCAGATTGTGACGAGTACGGTCTGCTTGGTGAGGTAACGGCTGGTGCAACAAAAACTAGGGCGATACAACAACAATTGTTTGACGCAAAAAATGAAAAAAGCCCCGCTGCCAATAAATCGGACAGTGGGGCTAATCTAATTCCGTAACTCCGCTTACTTACGCAGGCCGAGTTTGTCGATGAGTGAGCGATAGGTCTCAAGCTTGGTACGCTTGAGGTAATCCAGCAGACTGCGGCGCTTGGACACCATGCGGAGCAAGCCACGGCGACCGTGATGATCTTTCACGTGCTTCTTAAAGTGTTCGGTGAGTTCGTTAATCCGGTTTGTGAGTAATGCAACCTGCACTTCCGGAGAGCCCGTATCGCCTTTTGTGCGACCGTGCTGCGCAATTACTTCAGCCGTTCTTACTGTCGTTGTCATTTCAAACCCCTATCAAATCGAACATCCTGTCGCGGATGATTGCGGCGTTCGGAACTGTCCCTACTAGCAAGGTCGAAATTATAGCCCGAAGCAGGCAAAAAACACAACGAAATCAGTGGTTTTCGCCTTTAGCGCGAAGCGGCACGCCGACGAGGACATCACCGCAGTTTCATTACCCGGGATGGGGAAAGGCGCAGGTGGGCCACGTTGGCCACATCGGCCACGCCGGCCACATCCGCCACGCCGCCAACGCCACCAACCCCACCAACCGCACCAACGCCAAGAAAGTTCTGATGAGGGCCCCACACCGCATGTTCGCCAGTCGCGACGTCAATACTTTCCAACCCAACCCAGCCGCCGTGCGAAAAAATCTCCGCATCTGCACTACTCAGTACTATCGTCGAAAGCGCCGCGCATAACGAAGCCGGCGGCCTAAGAAATGTCTCAAGTAACTCAGCACCAACTTTTTCTAAAGCCTCAAGGGTCACAGCGTCGGCGATATTGAGTCCACCGGTGGCCGTCCGCCGCAGTGCCGTCAGATGCGCTCCACAACCCAGTCGCTTACCGATGTCTTCGGCCAACACGCGGATGTATGTGCCTTTACTCACGTCAACGTCAATCACCAACTCGGCACCATTCAGCGCGATAAGGTGGATCGCGTAAATGTGTATATCCCGAGCGGCGCGCTCCACCTCTATTCCTTTGCGCGCCAATTCGTAAAGCGGCACACCAGCCTGCTTCAGCGCGGAATACATCGGGGGGATTTGGGTTTGCTCGCCAACAAATTGTGCAAGGACAGTGGTGGCCCGCTCGATATCCACGTCAACGAGGCCACTCTTTTGGATCACCCCCTCCGTGTCGCCAGTAGTACTCACTTGGCCGAGCTTGAGCGTCGCGCGATAGGATTTGTTAGCGTCCAACATAAAGCGCGAGAACTTGGTCGCCTCGCCAAAACAAACGGGCAACAGTCCGGTGGCAAACGGATCAAGTGTTCCAGTATGTCCAGCCTTTTGCGCACGAAAAATTCGCTTGGCCGCCGCCATCGCCTGTGTTGACGAGCGACCAGCGGGCTTGTCTAGCAACAGTACACCGTCAAGCTCGCGCCGGGTTATAGGCAAAGGCAAAGGCGGACGCGAACGCGGACGGCGCTCAACCTTCATACGCGCGCCACATGTGGATCATGGACGGCGAAGAGTGGTCAAACTGCCGCATCCTCGCTGTCCCGCGGATGCCGAGCATCATCGGCTACCGCATCGCTAATGAGCTTGGACAGGTGCGCGCCTCGCTCAATCGAGTGATCCACCTCAAAGTGCAGCGCCGGAACGGTGCGAATTGTCAGGCGCTTGGCGAGCTGCATGCGCAGAAACCCCGCCGCACTGTTAAGCCCGCGCCGACACGATTCCGCTTGCGCCTCATTGCCGAGCTGGGTAAAAAATATTTTGGCGTGCGAGTTATCGCTCGCCAGCTCCACGCCAGTCAAGGTCACCATCGAGACGCGCGGGTCACGCATCTCCAACCGGATGAACTCTGAAATCTCGCGCTGTATCTGATCCGCGATTTTGCGATTACGTGCATCTGACACGGCGGTTTACTCCTGCCCTCTGGCAACCTTCAGCTTAAAAAAACATCCTGTTGCTACGCAAGCGTCCGCGCGACCTCAGTCGTCTCGAAGGCTTCAATCTGATCACCTTCCTTGATGTCATCAAAGTTCTTGACCGACAGGCCGCACTCAAAGCCGCCCTTGACCTCTTTGACGTCATCCTTGAAGCGCTTCAACGAATCGAGTTCACCTGTAAAAATCACCACGCCATCGCGCAGGAGTCGAATGGAACACCCACGTTTGATGAGGCCGTCCAAGACAAAACATCCTGCGACAGCGCCAACCTTGGAAATCTTAAACACCGTACGGATTTCAACCAAGCCCAGCACAACTTCCTTGATCTCAGGCGACAACAACCCACTAAGCGCCGCTTTGATGTCATCAACAGCTTCGTAAATGACGTTGTAGTAGCGCACCTGTACGCCGGAGGTTTCAATCAGCTTACGTGCACTAGCATCGGCGCGCACGTTAAAACCGATGACAACTGCTTTAGAGGCAAGTGCCAAGTTAACGTCTGATTCAGTGATCGCACCGACCCCTGCATGTACCACGTTAACCCTGACTTCCTCGGTCGTCAGTTTGCCAAGTGCGTATGACAAACCTTCATAGGAGCCTTGGACGTCGGCTTTTATGATGACGGTGAGCGAACGAACCGCGCCATCACCCATTTGCTCAAATGCATTTTCAAGTTTGACGGCTTGTTGTTTGGCGAGTTTCACATCGCGATACTTGCCTTGACGGAACAGCGCAATTTCGCGTGCTTTTCGCTCGTCATTAAGGACCATCATATCGTCGCCCGCACCGGGCACATCGGTTAAGCCTTGCACCTCGACCGGAATCGAAGGGCCGGCGGAATCGACACTCTTGCCGTCTTCATCAATCATCGCGCGGACACGTCCAAACACACCGCCAGCCAGCAACATATCGCCTTTTTTCAGCGTGCCCGACATCACCAAAACGGTTGCAACTGGGCCCCGGCCCTTATCGAGGCGCGCTTCGAGCACAACGCCTTTGGCAGGCGAATCCGTAACCGCTTTAAGTTCGGCGACCTCGGCCACCAACAGGATTGCTTCAAGCAGCGAATCAATGCCCGCGCCGGTTCGCGCCGATACCGGTACAAACATAACCTCGCCGCCGTACTCCTCCGGCAGTACGTCGTTGGCAACCAGATCTTGCCGCACGCGCTCAAGATTCGCCTCCGGTTTGGCGACGTTATTGATGGCCACAATCATCGGCACATTGGCTGCTTTCGCGTGCGCAATCGCTTCTTTGGTCTGCGGCATCACGCCGTCATCCGCCGCCACAACCAGAATCACGATATCGGTAATTTGTGAGCCACGCGCACGCATCGCGGTAAACGCTTCGTGTCCTGGCGTGTCCAAAAAGGTGATGACGCCGCGCGGGGTTTGCACATGATATGCACCGATGTGTTGCGTGATGCCACCGGCCTCGCCTGATGCCACACGAGCGGTTCGGATCTTGTCCAAGAGTGATGTCTTGCCGTGATCGACGTGTCCCATGATGGTCACTACCGGCGGACGTGTGATCATGTCCTCTGGCTTGTGCTCAATGGCCTCGACAAGATACGCCTCAGGGTCATCTGCTTTCGCCGCGCTGGCGGTGTGGCCCATTTCTTCGACAACCAGCATCGCGGTTTCTTGGTCGAGCACTTGGTTGATGGTAACCATCGAGCCAAGTCGCATCATAGTCTTGATGACTTCGGCGGCCTTCACCGCCATTTTTTGTGCGGGCTCACCAACCGTAATCGTTTCCGGCACTAACACCTCGCGCACCACCGGCTCGGCAGGCGCTTGGAACGTGCTCGGATCGGCGTCGTCATGATGCGCCTTCGCACGCCGACCACGCCAACCCTCACGGCCGCCTGAAGCGTCACCGCGCGTCTTAATGCCACGGCGTTTGTTCGCATCATCCGCCCACGTGGAGGTGGTCTTGGTCGGCTTCTTAGCCGGCTTTTTGTCCGTTTTAATTTGGCCGTCTGCATCTTTGATCACTGGCCGATGCAGGGTACCCGCGGTGGGTGGCGGGTCTTTCTTTAGAACCACGCGCTCGCCAATACGCGGCCTATTCGGGTCCACGGAGATGGTCGCCTTCGCGGCGGGCGGCGTGACGCTCGGGCTCGCAGCTGTCGGAACCGACAGAGCAAGTTCGGCTACTGCCGCGGCCGGCACCGTCGCGTCGGGTTGCGCTGGCGCTGCGGCAGTGGCAACCTGCCCATCGGCCTCGTCGCCAGCATTCTTGGCGCGCCGCTTTGGCGCCTGTGTTTTTGCTTTTTCTTCGGCTTGCTTTGCGAGCAAGGCTGCCGTCCGATCTTCTTCATGCCTGCGCTTGGCCATTTCTTCGTCGTTGATGATCGGCTGCGCTGGCTCAGCCACCACCTCTACTGGTGCCTCCGCAGAAGCATCAACTTTGACAAACGTGCGCTTTTTGCGAACTTCGACCTGGATGGTGCGCGCTTTGCCGGTCGCATCAGACTTCTTGATTTCAGAGGTCTGCTTACGCATCAGCGTGATTTTTTTCTTTTCGTCCTTGTGGCCGTGCGACTCTTGCAAAAACGCAAGCAGCCGAGTTTTATCGTCCTCGGCAAGCGGCTCGTCTGGGGCGGACTTAGTGACTCCAGCTGACTTCAGTTGCTCAATGAGCAACTCTGGGGTCAGCTTTAGTTCCTTAGCGAATTGTTCAACAGTCGTCTGTGCCATGCGTTACCTTGTTTCTACGTACTTGCTTTGCGATTTCGAAATGTCTAGCGGCGATCAAGCAGACTCAGTGGCGAACCACGGCGCTCTCGCCGTCATGATGAGTTGCTTGGCTCGCTCCGCATCCATGCCGGTCAGCTCCGTCAGCTCATCAATTGCCAGATCAGCGAGGTCTTCCATGGTCCGGACGCCCTTTGAAGCCAGCAGATGCGCTGTTTCCGCGTCCATACCCTCCATGGCCAGCAAATCTTCCGACCCAGTTTCGATCGTTTCTTCGGACTTGATGGCTGCCGTAACGAGTGCATCGCGCGCGCGACGACGCAGTTCGGTGATGGTGTCTTCGTCGAAGGATTCAATTTCAAGCATCTCGCTCAACGGCACATAAGCAACCTCTTCAAGATTGCTAAATCCCTCAGCGATCAAAATATTCGCAACTTCTTCATCCACATCCAGCTTTTCGATGAACAATTGCTGGATCGATTGATGCTCGGTATTGCGGCGCTCACTCGCCGTTTCTTCGGTCATGATATTTAACTGCCAGCCGGTCAGCTCAGATGCTAGGCGAACGTTTTGTCCGCCACGGCCAATTGCCTGCGCCAGTTGTTCTTCATCAACCACGACATCCATTGCGTGTTTTTCCTCGTCAACAATAATTGAGGACACTTCTGCCGGCGCAAGCGCGTTGATCACGAACTGCGCTGGATCAGCCGACCACAAGATAATGTCGACACGCTCGCCCGCCAATTCGCCAGTGACCGCTTGCACACGCGAACCACGCATACCCACGCAGGTGCCGATCGGGTCCACGCGCGGGTCATTTGACTTCACCGCAATTTTTGCGCGCATGCCGGGGTCCCGCGCAGCGCCTTTGATTTCCAACAGGCCTTCTTCAATTTCAGGCACTTCGAGTTCGAACAACAACTTAATGAAATCAGGTGAGATGCGCGACAACACCAACTGCGGCCCGCGCAGGTTGCGGTCAATCTTGAGCAAAAACGCCCGCACCCGATCGCCCACACGCAGATTTTCTTTCGGGATCAATTCGGATTTTGGCAGCAATGCTTCGATGCGACCGGACTCCACGATCACATTGCCCCGCTCCATACGCTTGATCGTACCTGTCACGAGTTGCTCGTCACGCGCCAGGAAATCTTGCAGGATTTGCTCGCGTTCCGCATCACGAATCTTTTGAAGAATGACCTGCTTGGCCGTTTGCGCGCCGATACGGCCGAAGTCCACTGCCTCAAGCGGCTCTTCGATTACATCGTCGAGTTGTAGGTTTTCGCCGCGCTCTGGCGCGTCGGTAATCGCAATTTGACGCGCCGGTTCCTCGTGATCTTCATCCGGCACCACGGTCCAGCGACGAAACGCCTCGTACTCGCCCGTGAGTCGATCAATTTCTACTCGAACGTCGGCCTCGTCTTGGAGCACCTTATCGGCAAATTTTCTTTTGGTTGCCGATGCCAACGCCATCTCCAGCGCAATAAAGACAGTCTCTCTCGGGACACTTTTTTCACGCGCAAGGGCATCGACTAGCAACAAAATTTCTCGACTCATTTTTTACATCTCCATCGTATCTGCCGGTCCGTCAATATTCGGCAGCAGGTGTTTGCTTTGTTCTAAGTGTTTACTTCGTTCTAAATCTGCGGAATCAATCGCGCTTTCTCAATCTGACCGAGCTTCACGGAGACGGATTTCTCACCCGTGGTGGCAGCTGTTGCAGACTTATCTGCCGCCGCTTTCGCTGTCTTACTTGCCTTGCCCGCCTTGCCAACCGACTTCGATGGCGCCTCTGCATCAGCGATAAGAAACGTCACTTCATCTTCTTCCACGCCCGACACCACACCATCAAAGCGCTTACGGTTCCCGACCATCGTGTTCAAACGCACCCGCACCGGCTGACCGCGAAAGCGCCAAAAGTCCTTCGCCGTCTTCAACACTCGATCCAAGCCCGGCGACGATATTTCCAGCCGTTCGTACTCTACGTTTTCGACCGTTAATGCGTGGGATAGCTGATTGCTGACTTTGCTGCAATCTTCAACCGTGACAAACCCCTGACCTTCCGACCGGTCAATGAAAACTCTGAGCAGCCCGCGCGGGGCCCGCTCGATCTCGACGAGCTCCAGCGAGAAGCTCCTCAATGCGTCATCAATGATTTTTTCCAGGTTTGCCAATCTACAATTCCTTTGCGCGAGCTTCTTGCGCCAAGGTCGTACATCGGCGGCGCGAGGAAGTTTTTTGCCTTCCAAACAGCCCAAGGCCGACGCCTTAGCTGCAACCCGCACCCATAAACGCAAGAAACAAAAAATGGGCCGAAGCCCATGGCGCGAAGTATATCACTCAGGCACGTGGACGACGGCAGATTTTCAGGCCGTTAATTATGAAATGCGCGGCGCAGGCGCCCGCACGCCAAGACAAACTTTTACCGCCTGGCCATGATTTTGTCGCGAAATTGCAACAATTTGTCGGAATTTGGCTGCCTGCGCGCAACACACGGGTGCCCTTCACGTTGCGGCGTTTACACTCGTGACATCGGAAGAGACATCCTTAAGTTTGTCTTGCTTAGACGAGAACAGCGGTTTTAGATAGCACCGTCTCAGCCCCACTTTTTTCTACCAAAATTTTAATAATTGCCGATTCACAATTTAAGGAAACGTATGAGAAACAATAAGTTGCGCCTCATTTGCGTCGCCCTCGGGTCCGCTGGACTGTTGACCCAAGCCGGCGTCAACGCCCAAACGTCACCTGCGCCCGCAAAAGCTGAAAAAATTGAAGTAACGGGTTCCAACATCAAACGCGTTGATGCAGAAACCCCTGCGGTTGTGCAGATTCTGACCAAAGAAGACATCGAGCGCAGCGGTGTCGCGACCGTCGCTGAATTGTTACGTGCCGTACCGGCAATGGGTGGCGGCGACTTGCAAGACTACAACGGCGGTTCTGGCTTTTCCCGATCCACGCAGTCTGCCTCACTACGTGGCCTCGGCTCGATTGGCACATTGGTGCTGTTAAATGGCCGTCGTGTGGCACCAGCGGCCAACGCGGATCCAAACACCGGCCAAGGCCAATCCTACAATTTGAATACAATTCCCCTCTCAGCCATCGAGCGGATTGAAATTTTGAAAGACGGCGCATCCGCGATCTATGGCTCGGACGCCATCGCTGGCGTAATCAACTTTATTTTGCGTAAAGACTTTCAAGGTGGCGAAGTCCGCGTTTCAGGCAGCAGCACGCTGGACAACACCTTCCGCAACTCCACCGCAACCGGCACCGTAGGTATTGGCGATCTGGCGAAAAACCGGTACAACCTGTTGATTTCGGGAGAGTATTTTTCGCGTGATCCGGTCGATTACAACCAACCTAACGGCATTGAAAACGCAGACTATCTACGTCTAGCGAACCGAAATCTGCGTAACAACTCTACCCTTGCGCCAATTCCAAACTATTACCGCGAGAGCCGCGTTGGCAACGGCGTGTTTAACGTGGCCCTTCCCACTGACCCACGTTGCCCGGCTGCCATCACCGTGTCGGCAACTGCAGGTTGTCGTGCGAGTTCGTTTGATTACGATCAGATTCAATCTAAGGCCAGACGTGGCGGATTCCTCGCCAAGGGTACGGTAGATTTCAACGCAACGCTGCAAGGTACTGCCGAAGTTAGCTTCACGCGTGCGATCAACAACTTCATGGGCCGTCCGCCGACACTTGACGGCACTGGTGTCGGGTCAATCTGGTTTAACCGCGCGGGACAGCGTTTTAATTTCTTGATGACGCTGCCGGTCGGTCACCCAGACAACCCCTACACAACAGCCGTTGGTTTGCGCTACCAGTTTGAAGATTTAGGGCTCACGCGGACAGAAACGATTAACGACGCATCTCGCGTCCTGCTCGGTTTGACTGGAACGTGGGGCGGCTGGGACTTTGAGTCCGCCTACCTCTTTAGCAAGACCAAACGCAAGGAAACCGCCAACGGTCGCCTTTACTTTCCGGCAATCCGTGATGCGGTGAACAATCGCACCTACCGTTTTGGGGGCGTCAACAGCCCGGCGCTACTCGCCGCACTTAATCCGTATCGCGTCGGTACCGGTGAAACCGAAATTTCCAGTGTTGACCTAAAAGGTTCGCGCGAGCTGTTTGCCTTGCCGGGAGGTATGGCAGCGTTGGCCGCCGGTGTTGAATTCCGTCGCGAGTCGTTTGACATCGTCTCTGATGCCGAACAGGTTGCGGGTAACTACATTGGTATCGCATCCACAACGGTTGGTGCATCCCGCACCGTTAACTCGGTTTTTGCCGAATTGTCTGCGCCGTTGCTTAAGAACGTAGAAACACAATTGGCGGTTCGTCATGACCGTTACAGCGACTACGAGAGTTCAACCACACCAAAGTTGGGTCTAAAGTGGAAACCGCTCGACACGTTGGCTGTCCGTGCTAACTACGGTGAAGCATTCCGCGCACCGTCGTTGACACAAACGTCTAACTCACGCGTCCAGTCATTCTCGACAGTTACCGATCCCGTACGCTGCCCAAATGGCACGACGCCTCTGGCGGGCGGTGATATCACCGACTGTACGGGCCGTACCGTTGCCAGCATTTTCCTGCCAAGCACCGGGCTTCAGCCTGAGCGATCAAAAAGCTTCTCTTATGGCTTCATCTTTTCGCCAACGGACAGCACATCTTTGCAGGCAGACATGTGGGAGATTCGCCGTCGCAACCAGATCGATCGCTTCAGCGCGCAACAGGTGATCAATAACGAATTCACCCCAAGCTACATCGGCGGACAAGTTCAGCGAAATACCAACCCTGCCGCATTTTTAACCACAGCAGCAGGTGTGCCAATTCCAGGGACAGGCCCAGTTGAGACCACAGTTCGCAGCTTCTTGAACTTAGGCGAAACTCGAGTGAAGGGAGTTGATTTGGACGTGCGTCATCGCTTTAGCCTAGGCGGCGGTCGTGTCACCCTCAACGCCCTAGCAACGTGGACGATCAGCTATCTTTATCAGCTACAAAAAGGTGGCAGTTTCGTTAACGGCGCGGGCAACTTCTACCTGTTCGAAACACCAAAACTGCGTGGTAACGCTTCTGCATCCTACGCCAAAGGCGATTGGTCGAGTTTTGTGCGGTACACCTACACAGGTGGTTGGGATTACAACGACCCTACTGTTGCTTCGGGTTGTTACCTTGCTTCCACGTCGTTGACATTGGCTTATTTGGGCCGTTGCCAAGTCCGCGCTTGGTCCACTATTGACGTCGGCACAAGCTATACCGGTTTCA
>JACMOJ010000211.1 GCA_014378085.1 Burkholderiales bacterium
ACGAGGCAGCAACATACGCGACTTGATCTCGATAAGCAGCGCGGCCATCAGCAGATACTCCGCCGCGAGCTCAAGCTGACCATCGCGCATGGCTTCGACGTACACCATGTACTGTCGCGTCAAATCCGCCATTGGTATGTCGAGAATATCTAGCGAGTGCTTTCTAATTAAATACAGCAGTAAGTCGAGCGGCCCTTCAAACTGCTCAAGCACGACCGATAACGCATCCGGCGGAATAAACAAATCGGTCGGCAATTGGGTCATCAGTTCGCCACGAATGCGGGCGACTGGTAACTCCATTGCTAAGCTGCCTTGTTTATCGGCAGCCTTATCGTTGTCCACAACGAGTTCAATACTCATAAATCAACCCCACGGTGGGTACACGCGCGCGCAGCGAGGGCGCAGCGAAGCGGTAGCAGCAAGGGGCGGCAAGAGGTTGCAGCGGCGGCAGCAGCGGGCGTCGTGCTTCTCACTTGTAGTCCAACCCCATCGCTTCACGAACGTCACGCATGGTTTCTTCCGCAGCATTACGTGCTTTTTCACATCCGTCTGCGATGATGTTTTTGATCAACGTCGGATCGTCCTCAAACGGCGCGGCACGCTCGCGCATCGGCCGCAATTCAGCACAAATACTATCGATGACGGGTTGCTTGCAGTCCAGACAACCGATCGCCGCACTTCTACATCCTTGGATCACCCAGCGTTTTGTGTCTTCACCCGAGTACACCTGGTGTAGCTGCCAAACCGGACACTTCTCAGGGTCGCCCGGATCGGTCCGACGAACGCGCGCTGGATCCGTCGGCATCTTTCGAACTTTTTCCGTCACTGCCTTTTCGTCGTCACGAATATCAATCGTGTTGCCATAACTCTTCGACATCTTTTGGCCATCGAGCCCGACCATCCTCGAAACCGGCGTGAGCAACGCATCCGGCTCTGGCAATATGACTTTGCCACCGCCTTCGAGGTAGCCGAACAAACGATCGCAATCTCCCATTGACAGGTTTTGCACGTCGGACAGCAACTCACGCGCCTCATCGAGCGCCTTCTGATTGCCCTCTTGCTGATACTGTGTGCGCAGAGACGAATATAGCTTCGCTTTTTTCGATCCTAGTTTCTTGACGGCGGCTTCGGCCTTTTCTTCAAACCCCATTTCACGGCCAAACAGGTGGTTAAACCGGCGGGCCACTTCGCGAGTGAGCTCGATATGTGAAACCTGATCCTCACCTACCGGCACTTGATTTGCGCGATAGATGAGGATGTCTGCGGCCTGCATCAGCGGATAACCGAGGAATCCGTAGGTAGTGAGATCGCGGCCAAATTGGCCCTGCTTCTCAATCTGATCCTTGTAGGTCGGCACCCGTTCCAGCCACGAGATCGGCGTAAAAAACGACAGCAGCAGGGTCAGTTCCGCATGCTGCGGAACGCGCGACTGCACAAACATGGTCGCCTGCGAGGGATCAATTCCGGACGCTATCCAATCGATCACCGTGTCTACGGTGTATTGCTGGATGACATCAGGCGACTCGTAGTGCGTGGTCAGCGCATGCCAATCGGCGACAAAAAAGAAACAGGGAAATTCGTTCTGAAGTTTTGCCCAGTTCTTCAAGGCGCCGTGGTAATGGCCCAAGTGGAGCCGCCCAGTTGGGCGCATGCCTGAAAGGACGCGGTCAGGAAACATAGTCGGGCATGGAGGCCTAATTGTCGACGGAAAAAATGGGGGGCTGAACCACCGGCGTCGCGCATGTGCTCGTCTCGGTCAGAGGTGCGCGGCGCAAGAGGTGTCACTCAAAGGTTACAAACTTGTCTGCAAAAAAACTCAAGTGGCCGCGGACTACAACCCCGCGACGCGACGAATTACGTGATCTCTTTATCGGTCAATAAAGGTGAATGTGCTGTCCAGTGTCTCGACGCCGGGAGGCGGAACTGCTAGCGGGACATCACAATGCATTGCGACTTGCATCAAGCTTCACCTAAGCCTAAGCACGGAGTATACCGCGTTCATTGAGAACTCAACCAGAGGCCAAAGAAACGCGCCCATCACCCCGGTCAAGATCAGTGCAACAAGGATAAACATGCCGTAGGGTTCCGATTTGGCGAAAAGGTACGATGCACGACCCGGCAGGAGCCCGGCAAGGATCCTCCCGCCGTCGAGCGGCAATAGGGGGAACAAATTAAACACCATCAAAATGGCGTTAACAAAGATCCCCGCCTTCGCGACAAGAATAACAAATACAACCCCACCCGATGCGGGAAACAGCAGCGCAATTTTGCCTGCCACCGCCCACATTATCATCATCAAAAGGTTGGCAGCCGGTCCGGCGGCAGCGACCCAGATCATGTCTTGTTTGGGCCTGCGTAAGGCACTGAAGTTGACCGGAACGGGCTTCGCAGCACCAAACACGAACGGTGAAAAAAGTAGCGTGACGAGCGGGACGACGATGGTCCAGACCGGATCAATATGCTTTATCGGGTTTAGCGTCATCCTGCCCAGCATGTAGGCCGTCGAATCCCCAAAGTAGCGCGCCGCAAACGCATGCGCAGCCTCATGCAGGGTGATGGCAAAAATGAGCGGTATCGCATACACCGTGATTTTTTGAATTGTCTCGATATCCATTTTCGCTCAGCGAACAACGCGCAACAATATTGAGGTCCCGAGGCCTATCCGTCGAAGCCAAACACGGATACATCACCTTTGCCGCGCCGCACCAGCGTGGGGTCGTCCTGAGAGAGGTCTATGATGCTCGTAGGCTCAATCCCACAGGCACCACCATCAAGTATGACATCCAGCTGATGTTCGAGCGCGTCGCGGATTGCTTCAGCGTCATTGAGCGGCTCTACCGCATCAGGCAACATCAAGGTTGATGACAACATCGGCTCACCTAACTCTGCCAACAATGCCATGGCGACAAGATTATCCGGAACACGCACGCCGATGGTCGCCCGCTTGGGGTGCGCAAGTCGTCGGGGAAGCTCTCGCGTGGCTTTAAAAATGAACGTGTAAGCGCCCGGCGTGTTGGCCTTCAATAAACGGTACTGCGTGTTGTCAACCTTCGCAAAGGTGCCGATCTCCGACAAATCCCGGCACACCAACGTGAACTGATGGCGCTCATCGACCCCGCGAATTCTTCGAATCCGTTCCATCGCGGTTTTGTCGCCGATGTGGCAGCCAAGCGCGTAACACGAGTCAGTTGGATAGGCGATTAAGCCGCCCTGCCGAACAATATCCACGGCGCGCTTGATGAGACGCGGCTCTGGATGCGTTGGATGCAAGACAAAAAACTGACTCATGTCAAACCACCAGCGGGTTTAGGGGCACAATTAACAAATCGGGCGCATCAATGAAAAAGCTGCCAGACCGGCACCAAATCACGATCCACATCGCTTAACAGCGCCATCTTTCCAGGCTCCACGGCTGTTTCGAGTGCGCCATGAAAATCAGCACCGCGCGAGGCATAAAGTCCAAATGCCTTGCAGCGAGCCGCAACCGGAGCGTATTCGCTCGGCGCGTGGCTACCAGTAACCACCTCGACACCCTGCCCCCCAAGCGCTTTGAACTCCCTGAACAAGCCGTCTAACGCCGCACCGGACAACTTGTATCGCGCAGGATGCGCAATCACTGCGATGCCACCCGCGGCGCAAATCCAGCCGACAGCGTCGGTAAGACTCGCCCAACGGTGCGGGATATAGCCGGGGTTACCCTGCGTCAAAAAACGTTTGAACGCCGATCCGATATCCGGGACGATGCCGCGCGCGACCATTGCGCGCGCGAAGTGGGTTCGGCCCAGCATTTCTTTGTTTTCGGCCAACGCGTATGCATCGTCAAAAATATCCGGCTGTCCCGCGTCCACCAGTTGCTTGGCAATCTCCTTACCGCGTATGATGCGACCGCTTCGCACGCTTTGCAGCCCTTCCAACAGAGATTGGTCAGCGTCGTTGATGTTCAGCCCGACGATGTGAATCGTCGTGTAGGGACTATCAATGTCATGAGCCGCCACCCAAGACACCGAAATTTCTACGCCGCTAATAAATCGGAGCCCAACAGATGACGCACTTGCGCGGGCAGCCGCAATGTTGGCCACCGTGTCGTGGTCAGTGAGTGACAGGGCGTCGCAGCCGTTGCGATGGGCTAAACGCACAAGTTCGTCAGCCGATAACAAGCCGTCGGAAGCGCTCGAGTGGTTATGCAGGTCAAAATTCAGTTCATTAAGATGTTTCAAATGGCACTTTCTTGCACCTTGGTTTGATGCGTGGTTTGGCGCGTGGGGCGCGGTATGTCGGGAACCAAATCTCGCAACTTAACTCGAAGTTGAATATTCTATGGCTGAATTCAAACCAATACGATTTTTTACAAACGGCAGCGCAATCGATGAATCGAGCGTTGAATCGTCCCATGAAGCGTCGGCCACACGCTTCTCACGCCTTTCATTGGCCACAATCGGCATGCTGACACCCGCTAATCAGCGCGCATTAGCCTCCATCGGGGAGCTACTAGATGTAATCAAACGTCTGGACGCGACCTACGGCGCGGATGGCCCCCTGCCGCTTGACGATATAGACTCGGCGACCGACGTGGGGTTTAATGCATTGGCTGAACTGGAGGGGCTGTTACTGCGAGCCGAAGACTCAACCCTGATTGAGGATCTCGATGCGTTGACCTTAAACCTGCTGCTTTGGGCGATGCGACACGATGTACAGATCGCGAGCTGCGGACCCGCAGTTAACACTCTAGCCCGCAGAGCAAACTCGGCCGCAAGCACCCAAGAAACCGCCGCAGTTTACGCCATGATGCAGGGGGCAATTGACCATTTCGCTCCTCAACTTTCAGCCGATTTGGAGCGATCCAACCCAGACCGGCCGTGGCGGCTTCTGAATGTCAATTTCGCTATCACTGCAATTCGGACCGGCGACTTGGCGCTGATGGACTTCGCGTTTGCCAAATTGAACGAATCGCTGCCAGACGAGCGATACAACTTTTACACCGAAGCGCTGGCAATCGCCGGGGGTGCCGATTTTCCTCCTGCGCTACGGTCGGCGATCGCGGATCAGTGTCTACAGTGGGCACCAATTCATTGAGCTTTCCACCCACCAAGCGATTCATCAATCGTGAGATAATCGTCGGCTAGTGTTTTTTGCCCCTCATGCCCTGCTCAAGGGACAACCATTTCCGACCTTATGCGGTCCCAGCGACGTCAATGAAATTTTTGTTTGATTTCTTCCCGGTCATTTTGTTTTTTGTGGCCTACAAAGCTTTTGACATCTACACCGCGACGCTAGTGGCGATTGCAGCCTCAATCGCGCAGGTTGGTTATCTTAAATTGGCAAAAAAGAAGGTCGAGCCGATGATGTGGCTCGGCCTCGCGATCATTGTAATTGCAGGCGGTGCCACCGTTATTTTTAAAAATGAAATTTTCATCAAGTGGAAACCTACCGTACTTTTCACTGCGATGGCAGTCGCCATTGCCGTCGCGCAGTTCTGGTTTAAGAAAAATCCGGTTGCTTTCATTTTCAACAACACGATCAGCGCGCCAGACGCGGTCTGGCGGAGGTTGTCGCTGACGTGGATTGGTTTTCTGCTGTTTATCGCTGTGTTGAATGTGTGGTTTGCCTACTACACGTCGACGGATACTTGGGTCATGTTCAAGACTTTTGGCGACATGGGGCTGTTTTTTGTTTTTATTGTTCTGCAAATTTTTTGGCTGATGCCTTATCTTCCTGACGACGACTCCCCCGCGACCGGCAGGCCAAAGCCGGTTGATCCCAAAGCAGAAGCGGAGGGCAAGGTCTAATGTTGTATGCATTCATCTGCGAAGAATTGCCCGGCGCACTTGATCGACGGCTGGCGAACCGCCCAGCGCACGTGGAGAGACTGAAGACACTTCAAGCAGAAGGCAGACTCCTGCTGGCCGGGCCACACCCTATGATTGACAGCGAGGACCCAGGTAGCGCTGGTTTCTCGGGCTCGTTGATCATTGCCGAGTTTGCATCCCGGGAGGCTGCCATTGGTTGGGCCGCCGAAGACCCCTATTGCCTCGCAAATGTTTTTTCCCGCGTCACCGTGAAACCGTTTAAGAAAACTTTACCCGCCTGAAATGGTATCCACGCGAAACGACATTATTGAACGGCTCAGCACACTTCAACCATCGTTGTTAGTGGTGGCTGATGATTCGGCCGCACATGCTGGTCATCGCGGCGCGGCGGAGCACTCGGCTAGAACGGATACACACGATGGCACGCATTTTGAGATCCAAATTGTTTCAACACAATTTGTCGGCAAAACACCCGTCGCGAGGCACCGAATCATTTATGAATTGTTGGACGATCTGATGAAAACGCGCATTCACGCCTTAAAAATTGATGCGCGCGCAGCTTGATTCAGAATCATTTTTTGTAACACTCACCAGAAGGAAGAAGCAATGCAACTGACAAAGAAAACACTCGCTCTCGCGGTCGCTCTGGCCGTTTCTGTACCGGTTATGACTAGCAGCGCTCTCGCGCAGACGCCATCCAAAGCCGAGAGATCAGCGCCCAAAGCCGCCGCATCAAAGGCGGAGGGCAAAGTCAGCGTGAATGGCGTCATCATTCCGCAGGCGTTTTTCGACGCCATGAACCGCGAACGCGAAACGTCTGGTCAGGCAGCTTCACCGGAAATCAACGCGGCGATTCGCGATGAGCTGATTAACCGTGAGGTGCTTGCGCAGGCTGGCGCTAAGCGTGGCCTCGACAAGGATCCCGCGGTTGCCGCACAGATGCGCATCGCTGCGCAAACGGTGCTGATTCGCGCCTACTTTGAAGACCACTCGAAGGCCAACCCAGTCACTGATGCACAATTGAAGTCGATGTACGACGCATTTTTGACGCAGATGGGGGATAAGGAATTCAAAGCTCGGCACATACTCGTAGACACTGAGGAAGAAGCCAAGACAATCATTGCTCAACTTGGTCGCGGCGAGTCGTTTGAAAAACTAGCCAAAGACAAGTCTAAAGACACCGGTTCCAAAGACAACGGTGGCGACTTGGATTGGGGTCCGGCAGGCCGCTACGTGCCGGAGTTCGGCAATGCTTTGCGCATACTACAGAAAGGTCAAACCACACCTAACGCCATCAAAACGCAATTTGGCTGGCACGTCATTCGCTTGGATGATTCACGCGACAACAAGCCGCCAAAGTTTGAAGACGTAAAAGAGAATTTACGTCAGCGCGCGCAACAAGAAACGATCGCTCGGCTTGTGCAAGATCTGCGCTCCAAGGCAAAGATTGAAGAAAAATAGTGTTGTTTGTCGCAATAAAAAAGGCAGCCTAGGCTGCCTTTTTTATTGTGCACATTCACTTGCTCGCTTGCTCCGGGTCGAGTACCAAATTCTTCGCCAGCGGGCTGAGCTCGCGCTTTTAATAGATTCAGCAAAACGCCTCGGGGGGATTGTGAATCTAAACCAATTCCATGAACTTGCCTAGTATTGCAAAGAGCCGCTGACTCACGTAATTTAGCGGCATGACCCAACCACTTGCGCCAATCCGCGTTCAATTCGCCAAAGCTGGCAACTACTATCGCCTAGAGGCGTCGGTTTCGCGACTGCTCCCTAGAGAGGTACCCGAGGTAATAGCAGCCTACACCGCGGTATGGACTAAGCCTGAGGAGATCGAGAGTGTTGCTGTCGGCAGTGTTTCGGGCGATGCTCTAATACTTACCATGATTGCCGACCACGAGATTCGTGCAACCGAGAGACCAGCAGATTTGGCGCGTGCACTCACTTATGCGATTTGGCAACGTCTAGACCGTTACACTAAGGTAACAATAGAGACCACCTACCTAGGCGAATCCCCAGACGCACATTTCGAATTTGGTGAAGAGCAGTACGCAACAGCGTACGGCGCGCGGTTTGAGAACTAGTTAACCCACCCAACGCCGCGCATTTTCAAACATGCGCAGCCACGGACTCGGCGCTGGCAACGTACCCTTTTGATCTACCAAGCGCCACTCGTTCGGCCGCCACGATAAATTTGCCGCCAAAGTGGCTCGCTCAGGATGCGGCATCATGATAGTGAAGCGACCATCTGGCGTCGTAAATGCCGTCATACCCTGCGGTGAGCCATTCGGATTGGACGGATACTTTTCGGTCGCAGCGCCGGTATGGTCCACAAACTGCGCCGCGCAAGTCCAGCGCGCCGCCGCCATATGTAACTGATCGCGAAACACGGCTCTGCCCTCGCCGTGCGCCGTCGGCACTGGGATCACAGAGCCGCTCATGCCGGCGAAAAAGATGGACGGCGATTCACGAATCTGGAGCAAAACGGTCCGCGCTTCGTATTGCTCGCTCCGGTTTCGCTCAAAATGCGGCCAATTCTCCGCGCCGGGAATAATCTCCGCTAAGTTGGACATCATCTGGCAACCGTTACACACCCCAAGTGCAAACGCGTCGGTTCGCGCAAAGAACCGCGCAAACTCGTCCCGTGCTCTTGCGTTGAACAAGATGGATTTGGCCCACCCCTCACCTGCGCCAAGCACGTCACCATAGGAGAACCCTCCGCAGGCTGCCAACCCCTGAAAATCGGCTAGCGACACGCGCCCTTCGATGATGTCACTCATGTGCACATCGACCGCACTGAACCCCGCCTTGACAAACGCATGCGCCATCTCAACCTGGCCGTTTACGCCTTGCTCTCGGAGGATCGCCACCTTCGGCTGTGCCATCTCACTGGGCAGTGGCGCGGTCGGGACGCAACCGATGTCGAACGTGAGCCGTGAAAAGAGTCCGGAATCGTTGCGATCATCAATCCGCGCGAACTCTTCGCAGCTGGTGGCTGGGTTGTCACGCAGTGACTGAATGAGGTGGCTAGTCTTGCTCCATGCTTTTTGTAAATTCGTGCGACTTTCGACGAACAACGCCTTGGCGGTGCGCACCAGCCGCAACTCGTCGGAATTGTTCGGGTGACCAACCACATGGGTGATCGCGCCCAAGCCAACACGACGAAATTCGGCCATGACTGCGGCCCGATCGGCACGCCGAATCTGTAGCACGGCACCGAGCTCCTCGTTAAAGAGCGCACTAAGTACACTCGAATTCATGCCGAGTTTTTGCGTGTCCGTGGTCGCGTCGTAGTCGTCGACATCCGTCTCGCGCGCCGAGAACGTCAACTCATCAAGATACAGCGTCACACCGCGCCGAGCGGCAAACATCATTTCGGCCACCGTAGTGAGCAGTCCGCCATCTGAACGATCGTGGTAAGCAAGTATTAAGTCGGCTCGAGCCAGCTTCCGAATGACGGCAAAGTACTTCTTAAGTGATTCCGCATCATCGACATCTGGCGCAACACCGCCCAGCGCTGAATAAACCTGCGCCAGCGCGGAGCCACCGAGGCGGTTCTTGCCCGCGCCCAGATCAATCAATACAAGTTCGGTATCAGCCGCTTCCGAGAGGACAGGCGACAATGTCTTGGTCGCGTCGGTCACCACCGCAAATGCCGAAATCACGAGAGAAATCGGCGACACCACCTTTTTGCTGGCATCACCTTCCTGCCAAGAGGTTTGCATTGAGAGCGAATCTTTTCCAACGGGGATACCAATCCCCAGCTTTGGGCACAAATCCATGCCGACGGCCTCAACCGTTGCAAAAAGGTCCGCATCCTCGCCGGCAAAACCTGCTGCAGCCATCCAGTTAGCAGACAGCTTAATGCCAGAAATATCCTCAATATCTGCGGCGACGATGTTTGTGATGGCCTCACCAACAGCCATCCGCCCCGACGCCGGTGCGTTGATCACCGCAATTGGCGCTCTTTCTCCCATCGCCATCGCTTCGCCGCGAATAGTGTTAAAACCCATCAGTGTCACGGCGCAATCTGCAACCGGCACCTGCCAACGGCCAACAAACTGATCGCGGACAGTCAACCCACCCACCGAACGGTCACCGATAGTAATCAAGAATGACTTATCGGCGACCGTCGGCAATTGCAGAACGCGATAGATGGCCTCGCCAATAGGAATGGTGTCGGTTACGAATGGCTCGACGTCGCGGTGCACCGTACGCACATCCCGGTGCATTTTGGGGGGGTTACCCAGCAGCACATCCATTTCCATTGTCACTGGTGAATTCTCGAACAGGGAATCGTCCACGACCAACATTTGCTCGGTGGTCGCCCGCCCGACAACTGCGAACGGACAGCGCTCACGCGCACATAGCGCTGATAATTTGCGTAGCGATTCGGGCCCAATGGCGAGAACGTAACGCTCCTGCGATTCGTTTGACCAGATTTCTCGGGGACTCATTCCCGCTTCAATTGAGGGCACCTTGCGAAGATCAAAAACAGCACCAACACCGCCGGAATGAGCCAACTCCGGAAGCGCATTGGAGATACCACCGGCACCAACGTCATGAATCGAGAGAATCGGATTCGCCGCGCCAAGCTGCCAGCAAGCGTCAATAACCTCTTGGCAACGCCGTTGCATTTCGGCATTGGCGCGCTGAACAGAATCAAAATCGAGAGCCTCCGTGTTTGACCCGGAAGAAACCGATGACGCCGCGCCTCCCCCCAATCCGATCCGCATTCCCGGGCCCCCAAGCTGCACGAATAAGGTGCCTGCTGGCAGGGGTTTTTTGTGGGTATGTCGCGCGGAGATATTGCCATAGCCTCCGGCGATCATGATCGGCTTATGGTAGCCCCGCATCACACCGTTAGCAGGCTGTTCATAGCTTCGAAAGTACCCACACAAATTGATGCGGCCAAACTCGTTGTTGAACGCCGCGCCGCCAATCGGCCCTTCGATCATGATGTCTAGGGGTGAGGCGATTCTCGTTGGTTTGCCGTAGAGAGCCTCCCATTCGTGGATGTACCCAGGTATTCGCAAGTTTGAAACCGAAAAGCCAGTCAGCCCAGCTTTGGGCTTTGCGCCGATTCCAGTTGCCCCCTCATCGCGAATTTCCCCGCCTGCGCCGGTCGCGGCACCTGGCCAAGGCGCGATTCCAGTTGGATGATTATGGGTTTCCACTTTCATCAATATGTGGGTTTCATCAGCCGTAAAACCGTATCGCCCATCACCCGCAGGAAAAAAACGATCAATGTGCGCGCCCGCCATTACCGCCGAGTTGTCTGAGTAAGCCACCACGGTCCCGCCCGGCGATACCGCGTGCGTGTTGCGAATCATGCCAAACAAACTTTGATTTTTTTCAACGCCATCAATGGTCCAACGCGCGTTGAAAATTTTGTGGCGACAGTGTTCCGAATTAGCCTGTGCAAACATCATCAGCTCTACGTCGGTCGGATTTCTAGCGACGCGGACGTAGTAGTCGTACAGGTACTCAACTTCATCAGCCGACAGGGCAAGGCCCATCTCAACATTGGCCCGTTCAAGGCCGTCACGGCCCCCACTGAGGACATCGATCAAACTAAGCGGCGTCGGTGCCTGCGTCAAAAACAGCGTACTCGCGTCAAAATCCGCCGGGCGCAGAACTTCCGTCATGGGATCATGCAGGCCCGATGCAACAGCGGTGCGCTCAGCATTGGTCAACGCTGAATAGCCTTCGATGCGATACGCAATGCCGCGCTCTATCCGGCTGATGCAGTCTAGCCCGCAGTTATGGGCGATGTTGGTCGCTTTGGACGACCAAGGCGAAACAGTACCGTCACGCGGAATCACCACAACCGAGGCAGAGACCACATCGGGACATGACTCCCCATAAGTTAGCAGCCTCGCTAATGTCTGCAATTCTGCGGCTGTTAACGGTCGAGTCGTATCCACAAAATGCACAAACTGCGCGGCGACTGAATCGATAGGAAGCGCTGCTGCGCGGAAGCTTTCAAGCAGCTTATTTACGCGGAATGGCGACAAGGCCACCGGGCCACGCAAAGCGATTGGCACCGCAACAGGTTCTGTGGCGGAGGCGGGCTTGAGATTCATGGGTGAACGCGAATAAATGAGAAGCGGATTGGGCTGATTGGTGCGGAGCCCTAAGACCACCAATTATAGACGCCCAGTACGCGCCCTTGCAGCAGGAAAATGCACTATCGCCACTTGAGCATTACGCGGACGCGACGAAATTCCTCGGCATCGATGCTGTCCGCCCAAATGGACAGAACGCGGGGAAACCAGCGTCGCCAAACGGCGTCGCCCGGCATCACATACGAAATACTAGTGAAGTAAATAGAAACATAACACCGCAGCAAAACGATCGTTTCAGCGTCGACCATGCCTCCTGCACGGTGGGGGAAGCGGAAACGCAGCCGCATAACAAGCTGTCGCGCTAAATGTGCACCACCCTGAGCATCACCCTGAGGCGAAATTGCCGCGCCAACGTTCGAATCAACCGTGCGGCTTTCAAGGGAGAAAGCTGAGATGGCTCTTGCATTACGCTGCCTGACGTAATACACATCAATTACCGTCACAAGGAACACCGCCGTTGCGATAATTGCCCGCCCCCAGTCTGGCAAATCCACCAGAAACACCACCGCTAACGCCCCTACGGGAGCAAGTAGCGTCAGCCCTAAATTCGCCTTAGACGGGCGCAGGGTGATCCATCGAAGGTCAGCAGATTGACTCGAAATCATGATGAGAACGCTCAACTGGTTGCGCGATGCTGGTTAGATGAGAATGTACAATTAGTCTAATGCAACCTGGTTGAAAAAATACATGAGCGATAGTTGGGTCAACACTCTGATTAGTTTGGGCGCGCAGTTTTCAGACGGCCGCCTAACACAATTTAGCGGCGTCACCGCTGAGACTTCCATGGCGCGGACAGCGGGCATTTGCGACTTGTCTCATTACGGTTTGATCAAAATCACCGGCGACGACGCCGGGAAATTCTTACATGCTCAATTCACCAACGATATCGCATCGCTACCGTCTGGCCTGTCTCAGCTGAATGGCTGGTGTTCCCCAAAAGGACGCCTGTTGGCGGTCTTTTGGATTTGGCGGGTGGAAGATGCGTACTATTTATTGTTGCGGAAATCGCTCCAACCGATGATTCAGAAACGGTTGGGCATGTTCATTCTTCGCTCGAAAGTCGTTCTAGAGGATTTGAGCGGAACAACGGTGCGCATCGGTTTGATAAAAGTGTCGGGGGCCGAAGGCGCTGTGGACATTTTCAGTGGCAGCATCCCTGCGTTTGGCAGTGTCGCCACAACATCGAACGGCACGTCAGTACGGCTGAGCGCATTCCGCACCGTGTTAATTGCGGAACCAAACCACGCCCCCGCTGCTTGGCAAGCGCTTTGCGAAACAGCGCAACCATTGACCGCGAACGAATGGGACCTCGCGGCCGTCAACGAAGGGATCATAGAGGTCGTTCCAGACACCCAAGACAGCTATGTGCCGCAGATGGCGAATTTTGAGTTGGTCGGTGGCGTAAGTTTCAAGAAGGGATGTTATCCAGGGCAAGAAATCGTCGCGCGTACGCAGTATCGGGGCATCTTGAAACGACGCATGGCAAAAGTCTCTAGTTTTTCAAGCGCCGCCCTCAAGCCGGGGACACCAGTCTATTCCCCGCAGTTTCCAGACCAAAGTGTGGGAAGCGTGGCATTGTCCGCTCGTTGCACCGCCATTAAAGTTGTTTCGCTGATCGTTACACAACTCGAAGCGATCAATCACGACAATCTTTTTCTTGACCTTGCTTGCTTGCCGGAAAACAAACTCGTTATCGAGTCACTGCCCTACGCCTACCCCGCCTGACAGGTGCGACCAATCAAAGCGTTCGGCGCATTTCAATATGTGAAATGCCGGCCTCGATAAATTCCTCGCCAACAGGCGCAAACCCCTGCTTACGGTAGAACTGCGCGGCATGCCTCTGCGCATAAAGGCGTACCTTTGAGTACCGTCGCTGCTTTGCGTTTTCGCACAGAGCGTCGAGCATTTGCATACCGACGCCTTGGCCTCGCCAGGTTTGCAACACCGCCATACGCCCGACGCGTACCATACCGTCTTCAAGCAACATTCGGGCAGTACCAATCGCCGCTCCATCAACACTGTTAGCGATCACATGCACCACGGCAGACGGGTCGCGGTCTAAATCGTCCAGTTCGAGCGCTAGAGGCACGCCTTGCTCGTGAACAAACACGGCGTAGCGAATCTCCGAGAGCACATCGTGTTGCAGCGCCCAGTCGGCGATTTGCACGTCAAATGCTGCGGTCGTCATTGGGTACTTCTCACCCTAAAACATGGGTTTCTTTTTTGCACTTTCATACCGCTTAATGCCCTCCGCGATTGCCTTTTTCGCCTCTACCAAACCAACCCAGCGATCAACCTTCACCCATTTCTTGGGCTCTAAATCCTTGTAGTGCTCAAAAAAGTGGGCGATCTGTTTTAGCTGAACTTCAGGCAGGTCCCTCACGCTTTTGATGCTTCGATAAATCGGCGTCAACTTGTCGATCGGGACGGCGAGCAATTTTTCGTCGGTACCCGCTTCGTCGGACATCTTTAACATGCCGAGCGGTCTGCAACGGACTACCACCCCGGGGATCAGCGGATGCGGGGTGATCACCAACACGTCAACCGGATCACCGTCATCTGACAGCGTATGCGGGATGTAGCCGTAGTTGCATGGGTAGTGCATGGCCGTTGACATAAAGCGATCGATGAACAGCGCGCCGGTGTCTTTATCCAACTCGTACTTGATTGGATCACCGTTCATCGGAATTTCAATCACAACATTTACGTCGTTGGGAACATCTCGGCCCGAATCAACTCTATCTAAGTTCATAAATTCATCCTAAACAACCAGCTGGTTATGCAAGGCGCGGTATTTTCCAATCGTAGGATGCGTCTGAAACTGTTTTGTTTCAGGCGGCGATTTTGGGCCTACGGTTGAAGGACTGGAAGAGACGTCTCTTTGCCTCTTGGACTTGTTTTGCGGCTTCATTATCACTCAGCGCGATTGCGAGCTGCGAGAAGCCTTCTGGATCAATATCTAGGCGCAGGTGAGTGCGGAAGTCATGAATGAATTGCAGTCGTTCGTAGGGCGTGGCGATTTGATTTTGTGGGTAAGTCTTGTTGATCTTTCCTTTCGCATCCACAGTATCGGTGGCGAAGTTACAGGGCCGGTGGAAATTGAGGTAGCGGTTCAGGGCATCCCGGTAGAAGCCATTGATTTCAGCGGCGTGTTTTTGGGGGTGTGGCGATAGACCATGATCTTTCGAACAACGGTTCCGTTTTTGCACTCAGCCAGCGCGTTGTCATTGGTGTGTCGAGGACGTAAGCAGGTGAATTCCACGTTTAGTTTGTTGAGTAATTTGGCTGTGTCATGGTTGATGTATTCGGAACCACCATCGGAGTGAAAGCCGAGGATTTTGAACGGGAAGGTTTCAAGCATCAATGCGATGACAGGCGGCATGATCCTTGCCAAAGATCTGCTAGGCACGCATCAGAATGACCTTGGTCGCCGGGCCTGACAAGGTGTCGTGAAGGCTATCAACCTCGGCTAGCAGCTTCACCTCATCTGGTCCATGGCGATGGCCAAAACTGGTGCGGCTGGTGCGGCTGAGCGGCGCAAGTGAGCGCTCGTGGCGGTAGCGGACAATCAGTATGGTCAGATGCTGACGGGTATAACCGATCAGACGTTGCAGGTAGACAAATAGCACGCCGCGCTGACCCTTCGTCCTTTTAAAATACCGATGGCGCTTGAGCACCGTTGAGACAAACCCGTAGCGAACTGTTTGATCGGCGGGGAGAGAGAACTCTATCTCTGCAGTACCCGCAAAGAAATTCTCGAATTTGCGCAATTGTGGCGAGCCGTGCGTCGTTCATGTTGATGACCATTTCTGGATGATCGACCCAAAATCACCATTTCAGACGCATCTGCCATTGGAAACACGCTACCCTTTTCAGACGCATATGCCGTTGGAAGAGGCTGGGGCTATTCAAAAACACTATTTTGCTTTAGTCTCTTCGCGGGGACGTGCCTCTTCACCTATCGCATTTTGAACCGTTTGCCTTAGTTGCGCTGCACGCTTTCCGGGATTATCGCCGTTCACCTCAGTTACGCCAACATCCTTAATATGTTGGCGAGTCAATCAAGGAGACAAAGTGCATTCCCCACGCCAACAGCGTCGACACACCACTAGCCAGGCTCGCCCTAGTCAAACCGTGGTCGCCTCCGGTTTGAAACACAACCTGCACGAACCTGCGTTTTCGATTTTTTCCGACGAGGCCAAACGATTCCCGTTGATTCTCACGCTAGATCAGAACGGCGTTCCACACCGCTGGATTACCTGGCAACACGCAGTCTGGTACTACGCAAAACAGCGCGTGGCCTGGGAAACCGGGTCTAAGGCGTTCACCGTGAGCGGCGGCAAATCCCGTGATACCGGGGAAACTTCGACCGTCACGGCAGCGTCAATTATTGCGATTCGCGGCAAAGCGATGGCCATCAAGGGATTTAACCAAGTCCCTCCCCTCAATAATCGCGAACTGTTCCATCGCGATCGCCAAATTTGCGCGTACTGCGGCGGGTTGTTCACCCACTCCCGCTTGACCCGCGACCACATCATCCCGTACTCGCGGCGTGGCCAAGATACTTGGATGAATGTGGTGACATCCTGCCGCAATTGCAACGAGCGCAAAGGTAATCGCCTGCTGGAGGAAGCCAACATGCAGCTCCTTTATGCGCCCTACATTCCCAACCGAGCTGAATTTCTCATTTTGGCGAACCGCCGCATCCTAATCGATCAGATGGAGTTTCTGAAACAACACGTTGCCGCGCAAAGCCGAATCCACTTGGCCGCTTAAGCGGTTTCGAATTTGCAGCGTTCAATAAACATTGCATCACCATAACTAAAGAAGCGGTAGCGCTGATCGACCGCATGTTGGTAGGCGTTCATGGTGTTTCGGTGGCCGGCGAACGCAGAGACGAGCATCATCAGTGTCGATTTCGGCAGGTGGAAGTTTGTAATCAAACAATCTGCGACACGAAAGTCATAGCCCGGCGTGATAAACAGCGCCGTTTCCGCTGAACCCGCAAGTAAAGCTCCGCCTTGCGCCGCAGACTCTAGCGTACGCATGCTAGTGGTGCCAACCGTGATAACACGCGAACATTCCGCTTTGGCCTTTGCCACTGCGGCTACCGTAGCGTCCGGGACAACGTACCATTCTTGGTGCATGACGTGTTTCGACACATCATCGTCTCGCACGGGCCGGAACGTTCCAGCCCCAACATGCAGCGTTACGAACGCAAGCTGGATCCCGCGGCTTTCTAGAAGCGCCAACATTTCTTGATCAAAGTGCAATCCAGCAGTTGGTGCCGCAACAGAACCGGCATGTTTGGCGTACACGGTCTGATATCTTGACTCATCGTCGTCAGCGGGGGCGTGTGTAATGTAGGGCGGCAGAGGCACTTCTCCTGCGCGATCAAGGAGCGCAAACACATCTGCGTCACCTTCAAAGTTGAGCATGAACAAGTCCTCCTGTCTGCCCTCAACAACGGCGGCAATGCCGTCTGCAAACGACAAACGCGCGCCGGCTTTCGGCGACTTTGGGGCCCGCACATGCGCCAGCGCGCGGTGCTGCCGATCACCCTGCTCTGGGAGAATTCTCTCAATGGGCACCTCGACGCCGCCACCAGTGGACTTTTGGCCGTGCAGTCTGGCCTTAATCACTTTGGTGTCGTTGAAGACCAGCAAGTCGCCTGCACGCAGCAGGTTCGGCAGATCCGTGAAATGCCGGTCAACGACAGCGCCATCGTTGCCGTCAAGATGCAGCAGTCGACTCGCCGTACGACGCTCCGGCGGGTGCTGAGCGATTAACTCGGGCGGCAACACATAGTCAAAGTCTGTCGTCTTCATTGGATTTTGTCGTGGGTGCCGAATGCAAACGCGCCGAGTCGGCGCACCGATAAACAAAAAATGCCCCGCGCTGGGGGCATTTGAATTGTGGTGCCGGGAGCCGGAATCGAACCGGCACGATGTTGCCACCGCTGGATTTTGAGTCCAGTGCGTCTACCAGTTCCGCCATCCCGGCATCGGGTAGACCGCCATTATAGCGCGAGCGTTTGGTTGTGCGACAACCGTTGCTGGCAATCGCAGCGCAACCGCCGCCAAAACACATCACGCGTGCACTTTGCGCCGTCTCAAAACAACTGGCGGCAATATTTATGCGTATTGGACGCATTTTCGAAGGGGCAGCCAAATGCATCTCCTATAATCAATTTAGCTAACTTTTCCCGGGACACCTGTGTCTACCAACGACCTCTCTAAACTCTCTATCGATCGATCCAAAAAAGCATTTGTGGGCGCTGGTCGCAGCCGCAAAAAATGGTGGCTAGGTCTCACCAAATTGGTCGTCATCATTGCTGCGAGTGTTATCGTACGTAGCGGTAGGCGGTCGGTCTCCGTCGGACTCGGAGCCGCGGCCTCGG
>JACMOJ010000212.1 GCA_014378085.1 Burkholderiales bacterium
GAACACACCGTCGTTGGCCAATCGATTATCACGGGCACGGCGTTCGAACCAATGATGGTCAAGGGCGGTATCGACGCGACTAGTGTTGAGGGCGTGACAGATTCGCCGTACGACATCGCCAATATGCAAGCCAGCCTGCACACGACGCAGACCGGGGTGCCGGTTTTGTGGTGGCGTTCCGTCGGACACACACACTCGGCATTCGTGATGGAAACGATGATGGACGATCTGGCCAAGGCGGCGGGCAAGGATCCGGTCGCGTTTCGTCGGGACCACCTCGGCAAACATCCACGTGTGGCCAACGTGTTGGCTATGGCTGCTGACAAGGCAGGCTGGGGCTCGCCGCTGCCGCCGGGCGTGGCGCGCGGGATTGCCGTACATGAAAGTTTCGGCAGTGTCTGTGCTCAAGTTGCTGAAGTTTCGGTTGAGAAGGGCCAGATCAAGGTGCACCGGGTTGTGGCGGCAATCGATTGCGGACTTGCGGTCAATCCCTTGACTATTTCAGCGCAGGTTGAGAGTGCGATTGCGTTCGGCTTATCGGCGGCGCTTTATGGTCAGGTAACACTCAAAGACGGCGTGGTGGAGCAAAGCAATTTCCACGATTATCCGGTACTGCGTATTGCCAACATGCCGAAAGTTGATGTCCATATCGTTCAAAGCAATGCAGCGCCGACCGGTGTAGGCGAGCCCGGCACGCCACCGATTGCGCCTGCGGTGTCGAACGCGTTGTTTGCGTTGACGGGCAAGCGATTGCGGGAATTGCCGTTCAACGTGTGACATCCGGGCTGCTCCGAAATACGGTGGCTAATGTAGGCGTAATGAAACAGAGTTGATGAAAACAAAATCTTTTTTGCGGTCGCGACTTGTCTGGCTGATTGCTTGTGCGGCATTGCTATTCAGCGGCGGTTGCGCGTATCTCGAAACCAAGCAGGGCGATTGGATATTCAATCCCGTGCAGGGAGAATGGCGCGGCTACCGCGGTACCCCCGAGGGTGTTGAAGAATTGTGGATTCCGGTCGGAAGCAGTGGCGAAAAAATTCACGCATGGTGGTCACCGCAACCTGACAAAAATGCGCCGGTGCTGCTGTATCTGCATGGCGCGCGCTGGAACTTGACCGGCAGTGTGACGCGCATTCCTCGATGGAATCGTATGGGTTTTTCGGTACTCGCCATCGATTACCGTGGATTCGGCAAGAGCACATTTGCTGATGCGACTTCGCCAACAGAGCGATCTGCTAATGAAGACGCCGAAGCCGCATGGCGCTTTCTGGTCGAGCGCAATCCCGGTGTGAAGCGTTTCATCTTTGGGCACTCACTCGGCAGTTCAATGGCCACGCATCTCGCGGCAACCGACAAGGCAGCAAGTGGTTTGATTATCGAGGGAGCGTTCACATCCATTCCCGACATGATTCGAGAAACAAAGTGGGGATTCTTGCCAGTCGGATTTCTGGTGACGCAACGGTTCGATATTCTTGATCGTATCAGTGAGGTGTCGATTCCTATCTTGATCGCGCATGGCACCAACGACAGCATCGTGCCATTCACACTTGGTGAAAGGCTGTTTGCAGCGGCTAAAGCACCCAAGCGATTGCTTCGCGCCGAGGGCGGCACACACCATAACCTTACGGCGAGCCACTTTGACGATTACCAGCGCGCAGTAACCGAACACTTTGGTCTAGCTCCCAATGCATCTATGTCGGCAAAGTCATCAGATACGACAGGCGGTGCGGCGGCAACTGCAACAGTGATTACCCAATAGCACGTCGAGAAGGCCGGGACACATGCAATCGCTTGATATCGAAGTACTGAAGCATGCTCGAGAGTGGATGCAAATGGGTCGGCGCGTCTGGCTCGTCACCGTCACCCAAACATTTGGTGCCAGCCCGCGCCCACCGGGGTCACTCATGGCCATGCGTGACGACGGCATCGTAATCGGTTCGGTTTCCGGCGGCTGCATCGAAGACGACCTGGTATCGCGTCGCGATGATTTTTCAGGGGCCAAGCCAATCCTCGAGCGCTATGGCATCACCTCGGAAGATGCGCGCCGGTTTGGATTGCCTTGTGGTGGCGAACTGGAAGTTGTCATCGAATCGGCGCTTGACGATGCGCGCCTCGGCGAGTTGTTTTCGAAAATTGCGGCGGGTGAAGTGTTTGTGCGCACGCTCGACCTCGTTACCGGCCAATGGCGATTCCATCCCGCCTCTGATAGCGACACGACGGGTCGGACCGAACAAGCGTTTGCATGCATACACGGTCCGCGTTGGCGACTGCTGATCATCGGTGCGTCTGAAATCGCTCGCTATCTTGCTGAAGTCGCCGCGACACTCGATTTTCAAGTTTCAGTCTGCGATCCGCGTGAGGAATATAGGAGTATCTGGCGCGTGGCGGGAACGACTTTCCTGGACGGTATGCCGGACGACGCCGTTATTGCATTCAAGCCTGACCCGCATACGGTAATCGTCGCGGTTTCGCACGATCCCAAGCTCGATGACATGGCGCTGATGGAAGCACTTAAGACAACTGCCTTTTACGTTGGGGCAGTGGGCTCAAGCAAAACTTCCCGCGAGCGCCGCAAACGCTTACTGGATTTTGATGTAAGCCCGGCGCAGGTGGCAAAGTTGCACGGACCGGTTGGCCTCGCCATCGGCAGCCGCACGCCACCGGAAATAGCCATCGCCATACTCGCCGAACTCGTGGCAGCGCGCAACGGACTTGTGTTGTCACCGGCGCGCACCGTGCAATCCTCCGTCGCATAACGCTTGATCGCCTGTATTCTCCTCGCGGCTGGATCTGCGTCGCGATTCGGCTCGCAAAAATTGCTCGCGCGACTTGCGAGTGGTGCAACGGTCGTGGAAGCCTCAGCCGCTAATCTGCGGGCGGGTTTTACTGGCGAAATTGTCGCTGTGACACGGAGCGACCCGGTGTTGATAAAGGTACTGGAAGCTTGTGGCTGCAGAATTGTTATCAACGACGTTGCAAGTCAGGGCATGGGTACCAGTATTTCCGCTGGTGTCGCCGCAACTCAAGATGCGCTTGGCTGGGTGATTGCCTTGGGTGATATGCCGTACATTCGCGCCGATACCATCGCGGCAGTATTCAATGCATTGCGCAATGATGCGCGCATGGTTGCGCCCCTGATGGCTGGCAAACGCGGCCACCCGGTGGGTTTCTCTGCGCTTTACCGCAA
>JACMOJ010000213.1 GCA_014378085.1 Burkholderiales bacterium
GACGCCATCCTGGCCCAGGACCCCACTGCCCGGGTTGCCGCCGAAACGCTGTGCAACACCGGCCTGGTGGTGCTGGCCGGTGAAATCACCACCCACGCCAACGTCGACTACATCCAGGTGGCGCGCGAAACCATCAAACGCATCGGCTACGACAATACCGATTACGGTATCGATTACCGCGGCTGCGCCGTCATGGTGTGCTACGACAAGCAGTCGCCCGACATCGCCCAAGGCGTCGACGAAGGCGCCGGCATCGACCTCGACCAGGGCGCCGGCGACCAGGGGCTGATGTTCGGCTACGCCTGCGACGAAACGGCCGAGCTGATGCCCGCCGCCATCCACTATGCGCACCGCCTGGTCGAGCGCCAGTCGCAGATGCGCAAGGACGGCCGCCTGCCGTGGCTGCGCCCGGATGCCAAGTCGCAGGTGACAATGCGGTATGTTGATGGCAAGCCACACTCAATTGACACCGTGGTGTTGTCGACACAACATGATCCGTCGATGTCGGAAAATAAGCGCATGAAGCCGCAGGCCATCGAAGAAGTCATCGAGACCATCATCAAGCCGGTGCTACCCAAAGAATGGCTGCAAAACACCCGTTACTTGGTGAATCCCCCCGGCCAGTTTGTTATCGGCGGACCGCAGGGCGATTGCGGTTTGACTGGGCGCAAGATTATTGTGGATACCTACGGTGGAGCATGCCCGCACGGTGGCGGCGCATTTTCAGGCAAGGATCCCTCCAAGGTTGATCGTTCGGCGGCCTATGCGGCGCGATACGTGGCCAAAAACGTCGTGGCAGCCGGTCTCGCCAAACAATGCCAGGTGCAAGTGGCCTACGCGATCGGCGTCGCCAAACCGATGAACATCACGGTTTACACGGAAGGTACCGGCATCATCCCGGATGCCGACATCGCCAAGCTGGTCGAGGCGCACTTCGACTTGCGCCCAAGAGGCATTGTAAAAATGCTTGATCTGTTGAAGCCGATCTATCAGAAAACCGCCGCCTATGGGCACTTTGGGCGTGAAGAGCCGGAATTTACGTGGGAACGTACCGACAAAGCCGCTGCGTTGAAGGCGGCGGTAGGGAAATAGCTTTAATTCGAACTTAAGAATGGCCAGCCAGTGCCGAAAACAGGGCTGGCAAGTTTTTTTGTGCCGATTTATAATTCGGGTATTGCTGAGGAGCGTTGCGACTACCGCACTAATTTACTTAGTGGCTGGTTCCAGGCTCAGCAAGGGTAACGCGGTGACAATGTATCTTCACAGCCTGCCCCAAGAATCAACGACGCTCGCATCCGAAATGGATGCGGGCGTTTTTTTTCGCCCGCGTTTTTGAACAATATAGATAGGACAATTACATGAACGCAATGTTTAAGCCGCAAAACATTATTAACAACGATTACGTTGTCACCGATCTCAGTTTGGCTGAATGGGGCAACAAAGAGATCAAAATTGCTGAAGTCGAGATGCCCGGTCTGATGTCTATCCGCAAAGAGTTTGCACTGACCATGCCGCTTAAGGGCGCGCGTGTCACCGGCTCGCTGCACATGACCATCCAAACCGCTGTGCTCATTCAGACGCTCGAAGCGTTGGGTGCAGACGTACGCTGGGCGTCATGCAACATTTATTCGACCCAAGATCATGCGGCTGCCGCCATTGCGGCAAATGGCACACCGGTGTTCGCTAAAAAGGGTGAGACGCTGGAAGAGTATTGGGATTACACCCATCGTATTTTTGAATGGGCACCTAACGGCAATGAGGGTGTTTACACTAATATGATTCTCGACGACGGCGGTGATGCGACGTTGCTGTTGCACCTCGGCACGCGTGCCGAAAAGGACGCGTCAGTGTTGAATCATCCGGGTTCGGACGAAGAGCGCATTTTGTACGCCTCGATCAAAGCAAAACTTGCAATCGATCCAACTTGGTATTCGGTACGCTTGAAGGAAATCAAAGGCGTTACGGAAGAAACCACAACGGGTGTGCATCGTCTGTATCAAATGCATAAAGACGGCAAACTCGCGTTCCCCGCCATTAACGTCAACGACTCGGTTACAAAATCGAAGTTCGATAACCTTTACGGCTGCCGCGAATCGTTGGTGGATGCGATTAAGCGCGCAACTGACGTGATGATTGCCGGCAAAGTCGCCGTGGTGGCGGGTTACGGTGACGTGGGTAAGGGCTCGGCACAAGCGTTGCGCGCGTTGTCTGCACAAGTCTGGGTGACTGAAATTGACCCGATCTGCGCGCTGCAAGCGGCGATGGAAGGCTACCGCGTCGTGACCATGGATTACGCCGTGGATAAGGCCGACATTTTTGTTACCGCCACCGGCAATTACCACATCATTACCTATGACCACATGGCGAAGATGAAAGACCAAGCCATCGTTTGTAACATTGGTCACTTTGACAACGAAATCGACGTTGCTGCAATCGAAAAAGCTTGCAAATGGGAAGAGATCAAGCCGCAGGTGGACCACGTGATTTTCCCTGCAGTTGATGGTAAACCTAGCAAGCGCATCATTTTGCTCGCCAAGGGTCGCCTCGTGAACCTTGGCTGCGGTACTGGCCACCCAAGCTATGTGATGTCGTCGTCGTTCGCGAACCAAACGATTGCGCAAATTGAGTTGTTTGCCAACACCGCGAAATATCCAATTGGTGTCTACACGTTGCCGAAGCATTTGGATGAAAAAGTCGCACGCCTGCAACTCAAAACGCTCAATGCACAACTGACTGAATTGTCGGACGAGCAAGCGAATTACATCAACGTTAGCAAACAGGGGCCGTACAAGCCTGACACCTATCGGTATTGATCTGCGCGGACTACGCGTGGGCCATGCATTGTTGCTTTGGGGCTTGTGTACAAGCACGTACACGAGCCCCTTGCGCTTTGTGTAGCCGGCGTTCGCCGAGGAACGGGCTGGAAAGTTTTGGTTCAGATAAGTGTGCGCGGGATACAACTGGGCGGTTGAAGAGCTGCGTGACGCCGATTTTTGCAGGTGGCGTAGGTCTAGGGCATGGTCAGAGGATTGCTCGCGACGTTAGACTTGCGATGAAGCCATAACGGTTCCATAGTGGAACAGCGCTGGTACATTTTTCGAAAGCCGCTTCATGACTCCGCGTGACAAATTTATTTGCCTGATTAAGAACGGCATCCTGCGCTTGGATCTGGCCGAACTCGATTTCGGCATCTACCGCATCCTCAATCATCGCTGCCGATATTCAAGGGCTGCAAGGCTGGCCTAGCGCTGCACATGCGGACAAGCTCATTGAGTACCGAATTTTTTTGCAAGAAGACCCGTACTACATCGCGAAGTTATTGAGCAAACTTAAGGATTGTTTGTGAATTCCATTTCTGAAGTTGGTCGCTGTACCGTGATCCGCAATTTTTCGTTTGAATTGTTTCCTCCTAAGTCGGCCGATGGGGCAGTAAAGCTGCGGGAAACTGTGGCGCAACTGGGGCAACTCAATCCGGCGTTTTTCTCCGTGACCTTCGGTGCCGGTGGGTCGACGCAGGAGGGGACGCTTTCTACGGTGCTAGATATTCGTGGTGCGGGATTTAATGCCGCGCCGCACTTGTCGTGTATCGGCTCGACGGTGGATAGCATCCGCACCATCGTGAACGCTTACAAAGATGCGGGTATTCGCCACATGGTGGCGCTGCGGGGAGACCTGCCCTCGGGCATGGCGATGGCCGGTGAATTCCGACACGCGCGTGATCTCGTCGCGTTTGTTCGTGCCGAGACGGGTGACCACTTCCACATCGAAGTGGCGGCGTATCCTGAGTACCATCCGCAATCGCGCACCGCGCAGGAAGACTTGAAGAACTTTAAGCAAAAAGTGGAAGCCGGTGCGACGTCGGCGATCACCCAGTATTTTTACAACCCCGACGCGTACTTTCACTTCGTTGACGAAGTCCGCGCGATGGGTATCAACGTGCCAATCGTGCCCGGTGTGATGCCGATCGGGAGTTTTTCCCAACTCGCACGTTTTTCTGACGCGTGTGGCGCAGAGATCCCGCGCTGGGTTCGCCGCAAAATGGAAGGGTTTGGCGACGACACTGCGTCCATCAAGGCATTTGGATTGGATGTGGTGACTGGTTTGTGCGAGGAACTGCTCGAGGGCGGGGCACCCGGGCTGCACTTCTACACCATGAATGGTGCAGGCGCCACGACGACCATCTGGCAGCGTCTCGGTTTGTCATAGCGTTCATAAACGTTGATAAACGTTCATAGCGGTTAGCGCTGTTCTGACTTGTGCGCTGCCTAATGTGGGCGGTTCCAAACGTGCGCGGTTCCAAACTGTTTCGGCTAGACTAGCCACAACAAATAATATTTCCGGCGCGCGATTTTTTTGGAGCCAACAATGGATACCTCAGCAGTGAACACGTCACGAACGCGCTGGATCGCGACAATGGCATTTGTGCTGGCAAGTTTATGTGTGCTGAATGGCGGAACGGCCGTCGCGCAAGAGGTGCTAACGACCAACCGTGGCACTGAGCTACGGGCGAATCCGGACGATGCTGCGGCGTCGCTACAGTCACTCCAACCGCAGTCCAAAGTCCAGTTGCTCGAACGTAAGGGGGCGTGGAGCAGGGTGAAGACGGACACCCAGACCGGCTGGGTGCGCATGATGCATTTGCGCGGCGGCGTCATGCTTGAGGAACCGCCACCACAGAGCAAATCCGGCGGATTTCTTTCTGGCTTCAATCGTCTGCTCGGCGGTAGTCAGCAAACCAACCAGCGTGCACAAAGCGCCACGGTGGGTATACGCGGGCTCTCGCCGGAAGAGCTGCAAACAGCCACGCCGAATCCGCAACAGCTGGCCGCGCTGAAGTCGCTGTCGTCAAACAAGTCCGACGCGGAGCGTTTCGCCAAGGAGGTTCCACTAAACAAGTCGGATGTGCCAGATCCTGCCGAAGCTGGCCGTGGAGGTCGTCGATGAAAATGATGCTGATACAAATTTTCCTGGTATTTGTGTTGGGCACCCTGCCTTTTTCGGCGGAGGCGCAGTTTGGGAATTTCAATCTCAACAAATTGATTGATACCACCAAGAAACTTGCCGAAGGTACGAAGGACATCACTGAGGCTGAAGAAATCAGCATGGGCGACGGTATTGCGGCGATGATTCTGGGGGCATCCCCGTTACACGCGGACCAGAATCTACAACGCTATGTCAATCGAGTCGGCCGCTGGGTGGCGTCACAATCGTCCCGCCCGGATTTGCCGTGGACGTTTGGTGTGATCGATACGCCGACAATCAATGCGTTTGCGCTGCCGGGCGGCAAGGTGTTTGTGTCGATCGGCTTAGTCAAACGACTGAACAACGAATCGGAGTTGGCCGGTGTGCTGGCACATGAGATTGCGCACGTCATGCAGCGGCATCAAGTGAAGGCGATCCAGTCGGCGCGCACGTCAAGTGCAGTTCAGGGGATTGCAGAAAGTGAAGCGTCGGATCGTATTGCCAGATCAGGGGCGGGCCGCAACGCGCTCACGGGCGCATTGGCCAATGCGGCGGCAGGAGAGGCGATCGACTTCGTCAAGAATGGCGCATTTTTACGGCCGTTGGATAAAGCGCTTGAATTTGAAGCCGACCGGATTGGCGCCACACTTGCCGCCCGCGCAGGATATGACCCATACGGCCTAGTGTCAGCCATTCAGATACTTTCCGGGTTGAAATCAGAGGATTCGGGAATGTCACTGCTGATGAGCACCCACCCGACACCAAACAATCGTTTGATAGAGTTGGAAAAATTTTCGGCAACGCTCGACAAATATTCGTCGCAGCCGCAGGTGACCGATCGATTCGCCGCAGTAATGGCGAATGTGAAGTGATCCGCGCGGACGCGCTGCTAACTCAGGGGTCAAAACGCTAGTATTGGCGGGTGTTTACGAGGCAAATGCCTTGAAGATGCCCGTCAATGCTGAGGATATTATTTTCCTTCCTGCCGCTCTGCTGGCTGCGTTGCGAATGGTCACCGTCAGATTCGGCTCGCCCCGCGCTTTCTGCAAATCGTCGCTGAGGCCTTAACGCCGTAATTGCGGGTTGTCAGAATTGCATCACTCCCACCCGCTTTTTCGGGAGGGCTTGACCAATAAGGGACTCACCATGAATACGATGACCACCACCCGTAAAGTTCTGCTTTTCTTGTTGCTTGCCACTATTACGCTGGTTGGATTAGCGTTCCTGCTCGCAAGTGTCAGAAGTGTATTCGGCGCAGACCATACGTTAATGTTTTTCGACGAGGATCTCTCGGACTCGGTGATCGGTTGGATGATCGCGATACCAATTTTGATTGTCGCCATTGTCGCCACCGTCGTTTCGCTGGCGCTAGTAGGCATTGTGGCGGCCATCGCAATGGCGATGGTGCTGATGATTGCGCTGGTGGTTGCCGTTTTCGGCGTGTTGCTAGGCTTGATCCCGATCGCCGCGTTTCTGGCGGTTCCAGCCGCAATTATCTGGGCGCTCATCAAAATCAATCGCCGTAATGCTGCGGCGGCTGCGGCGCATGCAGCGGCCGCGTAGAACGCTGCGTCAGCGCGCGACCCTCCCGTTGCTTTCACTTGATGGCGTCACGTCAAGGCGTGACATTGTCGGGGTTAAAGTTTGAGAAGATCAGCCATTTCCCGCGCGGTAACAATCCTCGTCGGTTTGTTATGGTGAAAGGAAAGTGCGCCTGATCTGTCACCTGTGACTAAATATGCCGCGCCGCCCGCCTCGGCCATGGCTTGCGCAGCCCGTCGAGCCCGAGCTCAATGGCCAGCTTCGCCGTCAGATGACAACAACAAGCATGCCGCCAACTGCCAGCAAGGAGACCAGCACGTACGATGGCCGAGTTGCACGAGGCAGTAGCGGGTCTATTAGCATCCAATGGATGACGGCAGCGGTCGCCATCGTGATGTCGATCACGCCGAGTTGCGCCCCGGCGATGGCAAGTTTCGACAACAAGTCTACTTTGCGGCCAGCCACTCGGTCCAACCCTCTAGCAAGTAGTCGTAAGCATTCTTTGTGGTCTTGGGCGCATGTGGGTCCGTTGGCGTTTCGTCCATAAGTTGCTCTTTCGGGCTGCTCGGATTTGGAGAAATAGGAGTGGCTTATGTGAAGTCGGATCTATCAGGCGCAAATAAAAACCTTCAGCATTTGTTCATCGCTGGTTATGTCTGCTTGGCGTCCGCCATTAACGGAAATGTTGCTTGCTACACATGCACTATCGACAACTTGTTGTGTTTGGCACTCTCTGCTAGGCGCGCGTCCAACGTAAAAAACGCAGCTACCTGCAATCGCACGGCTAGGGCTAGGTGCAAGGCGTCGCCCGCGCGTAATCCATTTTTGCTTTTATGTACCAATGTCGCGGCGTCCGAGAATACCTCTCGCCCAAGCGGAACTAAGCGAATCGTGCCGTCGCAAAACTCATTGAATTCTCTCCAAACCGCATTTCGCTGGCGCTGGTCAATTTGTGACGTGCGCTGCTTGAGCGCTAGTGCACTCGCGAATTCTGTAACGCACCAGTCACCGGAAACGAGTGGGCGCGATTCCTCGGCAAGCCACTTCATGATGCGCTTGGCAGTTGCCTCGTTGGTAAGTAAGGCAACCAGCACACTGGTATCAACATAGACCATCAGTAACGCACCTCTTTACGCAGCGCGTTCACAACAGCTCTTGTTTGCGGTAACGTTTTGTGTAAAGCAGAAACGCGCTTCAGGACGGCGGCTCGATCCGCGACCTGCTTGTTGGGGAGTAGGCGAATTTCGCCACTAGCGTCAACATTCGCTTGTAAATAATCGCCATTGGCGATACCAGACTGCCTAGTGTAGCTCGCCGGCAGACGAACCGCGAGGCTATTGCCCCATTTTGCAACTTGTAGCCGCATAATTATTACCCTTATAGATGAATGGATATCCGTGTAGATACATTTTAATGAATTGATGCCAGCTGTCAACCGGGCGCATATGCTGAGCAGGCATCAGCGCGATTGATCGCCAGATTCCCACACTTCTTGCATTCGCATAGGCGGTGCGCAACGTCGATTTCTGCACGGTGGTGCGTGATCGCGATGCAGCGCAACATCAATTTGCGGCTGTGATGCTCATTGCCAAGCAATGCAAATGAAGTGAGAAGCGAGCGGAAAATAAAACACGATTATTTGCGTGAATTTTCAGGCTTTTTGCCGTGGATCACCCGCCAGGCATAGGGTCTACTTAATCTTCACATCCGCGTACATGTGGGCGTCAAATTGACCACGCAAAATTGTCGTTGCCAGATTCAACTCGCCCCGCGCTTTCTGCAAATCGTCGCTGAGGCCTTAACGCCGTAATTGC
>JACMOJ010000214.1 GCA_014378085.1 Burkholderiales bacterium
TTATCATTCGACCAGAGGTGTCAGGCCGTATTGCTGAGATTGGCTTCCGCGAGGGGCAACAAGTCGCCAAGGGAACCACTCTAATTCGCCTCGACCAGTCGGTGCAGCGCGCCGAAATGCAACAGTCCGAAGCAAACCTTGCGCTCGCCAAGAGTCGCATTGAGCGAGCGCGTGATTTGCACACAAAGGGGTTTATTTCTAATCAAGCCAAGGATGAGGCCGAGAGCAATTACAAGGTCGCCCAAGCTGCTTTTGAACTCACCGCTGCGCGCTTGACGAAGCTTGAAATCAAAGCGCCATTTTCTGGCTTTGTCGGACTACGGATGGTGAGTGTGGGTGACTACGTGCGGGAAGGCCAAGATATGGTGAATCTTGAGGCGATTAAATTACTAAAGGTTGATTTCCGCATCCCCGAAGTATTCCTTAAGGAGGTGAAGGTGGGACAAGCGCTCAAGGTATCGTTGGACGCGGTGCCCAATCAATCGTTTGATGCGCTAGTGCTTGCAATCAATCCTTTGCTCGACACCAACGGTCGAGCAATCGTTGTGCGTGCCGGTCTGAAGAACACGGGCACCCTGTTGCGTCCCGGCATGTTTGCGCGCGTGAGTCTTACCAGCAGCGAACAGGCAAACGGGCTAACGATTCCCGAACAATCACTCATTCCGGTCGGCGATGATGTGTTTGTTTTTAAGGTCGTTGATAACAAGGCGCTACGGACAAAAGTCGAAGTCGGCCAACGCGAGCCAGGCATCGTTGAAATCACACGTGGGCTTCGCGAAGGCGATGTTGTCGTCACTGCCGGGCAGCCGAAGCTGCGTGATGGCGTGAGCATCAAACTTGCAACCGTTGACGGTGCTACGGTGGGAACCGAAGCTGGAGCCCCAGTCGGCACACCGGTGGGCCCTACAGGGGGGGCGAACGCTCCGGCCGCTCCTACTGCGCCCGCTGCCGCGACAAGCGCTGCTGCTGCACCTGCCGCAACCCCACCCGCGCCGTCTAGCGCCAAAAAGTCTTAACGAGGCAATTCGAAGATGGTTCTGTCTGACGTCTGTATTAAGCGCCCTGTTTTTGCGGCGGTGCTGTCGCTCGCCATTTTGCTGATTGGATTGATTTCCTATTCAAGACTTTCGGTGCGCGAGTTGCCGAAGATCGACCAACCCGTCGTCACCGTTACCACCACCTACCGCGGCGCATCCGCTGACGTGATGGAAAGCCAAGTCACCAAACCACTTGAGGATTCACTATCAGGCATCGAAGGTGTCGACATCCTGACCTCAAGCTCTCGCGCAGAGCAAAGCGACATCACGGTGACTTTCAAGCTGTCTCGTGACCCCGATTCGGCTGCCGCCGATGTTCGCGACAAAGTTTCTCGAGTGCGCGGGCGGCTACCACAGTTGATCGACGAACCGGTGCTGGCAAAGACCGATGCAGACGCGTTTCCCATCATGTTCATCGCTTTCTCGAGCGACCGTCACTCGCAGATAGAGCAGTCGGACTATGCAAATCTATACATCCGTCCCCGTCTCGGAACGCTGCCCGGCGCGGCTGACGTACGTATCAACGGCGAGCGTAAGTCTTCGATGCGCATTTGGTTGGATCGCAGCAAGCTCGCCGCCTATAAAATCACCACCGGCGACGTTGAAGACGCGATTCGCCGACAAAACGTGGAAATCCCGGCTGGCCGTATTGAGAGCGCCAAACGTGAATTTAATGTGCTGTCACAGACTGATCTCGCAACGCCCGAACAATTTGGCGCCATCATCATCAAGGACGCTGGTGGTTATCAAGTCCGTGTACGCGATGTAGCCAAGGTTGAGGTTGCCCCAGTCAATGAACGTGTGATTACCCGTTTTCGCGGCATGCCGGCAATTTCACTGGGCGTGGTGCGACAGTCAACCGCAAATACACTTGATCTCGCTATCGCGGTTCGCCGAGAAATCGCCGAAATCAACAAGACGTTACCGCCCGGCATGAAGCTTTCCATGTCGTATGACTCGGCAGTATTCATCGAAGAGTCGACCAAGAATGTGTTTCAAACAATTATTGAAGCGATGGTGCTGGTCGCGCTGGTCATTTTTGTGTTCTTACGCAACCTGCGCGCGACGCTCATTCCGCTGGTCACAATTCCGATCTCGCTCATCGGCACGTTCACACTGCTCTATGCGGCGGGTTTTTCAATAAATGTGCTCACGCTGCTCGCCATGGTGCTGGCTATCGGGCTGGTGGTGGATGATGCCATCGTGGTGCTAGAAAACATCTATCGCAATATTGAAAAGGGTATGGACCCTATCAAAGCGTCGCTGGTCGGCTCAAAAGAAATTGGCTTTGCGATTATTGCGATGACGTTGACACTTGCGGCGGTGTTTATCCCGCTCGCGTTTGGACAAACGCGTACCGACCGACTGTTCATTGAGTTTGCGCTTGCCCTCGCCGGAGCAGTGCTTGTGTCGGGATTCGTTGCGCTCACGTTGTCGCCGATGATGTGCTCGAAGTTACTGCGTCACGAGCCGAAACACGGCAAGATCTACAACACCATTGAGTCTTTCTTTGAGTGGCAAACTGAGGCGTACAAGAGACTACTGGCCGCGTCACTCGATCGACGCTGGATCGGCGTCATCATTTGGGTTGTCTTTGCCGGCGTCTCTGCGCCGCTGTTTCTAAATATCAAGTCTGAACTTGCGCCTCTCGAAGACCGTGGCGTGATCTTTGGCCCGTTCTCTGCCCCCGAGGGCTCGACCATTGACTACACCGCGCAGTATTCGCGGCAAATGGAAACTGTGTACGCCGACGTAAAGGAAGCGTCACGGTTTTTTGTCAACAATGGCAACCCATCGCCGGATGCCGGATTCTCGATTTTGATTTTGAAACCTTGGTCAGAACGCACAAAAAGCTCTGTCGAAATCGCCAACGAAATCAGACCTAAGTTTCGGGCAATACCAGGCATCAACGCCTTCCCCGTGACACCACCATCGCTGGGCGGCGGGCGTGACAAGCCGGTGCAGTTTGTGGTGATGACCCAAGCGCCATATCCAGAATTGGCGCTAATGGTCGCGCGCCTTCAAGAAGAAGTTAGAAAGAGCCCTGCGCTGCTAAACGTCGATTCCGATCTTCGTTTGAGCCAACCGGAGCTACGCGTGAATGTGAATCGCGAAAAGCTAGGTGACTTAGGCATCCCAGTTGATACAGTAGGGCGCACACTCGAAACGATGCTCGGTGGCCGCGTTGTGACGCGTTACAAGCAAGCGGGGGAGCAATATGATGTGATTGTCCAAGTGACTCCAGACGATCGCAATACGCCGACCGATATTTCCGATATTTTTGTTCGCTCGCGAAGCGGCGATATGGTGCCCTTGTCAAACGTCACCACGCTGCGGGAAGGCGTTAGCCCACGCAACCTGAATCACTTTAATCGGCTACGCTCAGCAACCGTCAATGCCGAGATTGCACCCGGCTACAGCTTGAAGGAAGCATTAGATGTAATGGACGCCGCCGCCGTGAAGGTGTTGCCGCAAGTACAAACGGACGTTGTCGGGCAGTCGCGAGAATTTAAGGAAGGCGCGGCAACCCTGCTCGTCAGTTTCGCCCTCGCCCTCTGTTTTATCTATTTGGTGCTCGCCGCGCAGTTCGAGAGTTTTGTCGACCCGTTCGTCATTCTGTTGACCGTACCGCTCTCCATCACTGGTGCACTGTTAGCGCTGTGGCTGACCAACAA
>JACMOJ010000215.1 GCA_014378085.1 Burkholderiales bacterium
GATGTTGGCCGACAGCACTTGTTTGATCGCCGCGAGTTACGAGGCCAAGAAGTTTGGCGTGAAGACGTTAACCAATGTCGGCGAGGCCAAAGCCAAAATTCCCGACATCGTGCTGGTGGTCGCACGGCATGAGTTGTACATCGACATGCATCACCGCGCTGTCGCAGCGGTAGATGAAATCGCGCCGGTACGCAAAGTGTTATCCATCGACGAAATGGTGTGCGACCTGCCTTCCGGCTACAAGACCGTCGAACGCGCCCAACAACTTTCGCGCGACATCAAGCGCCACCTCGCGGCGACCATCGGCGAATACATGACCGTCTCGATTGGTATCGCACCAAACCTTTTCCTCGCCAAGTTAGCCTCAGATATGCAAAAGCCGGACGGCTTGGTGGTGCTCGAAGCGCATGACGTCCCGGCGAAGATACGTCACCTAGATCTCAGGGCACTCAATGGCGTGGGCAAGAATATGGAAGAGCGGCTCAACAAACACGGCATCCAAACCATCGATGATCTGTATCGTCAAACGGAAGACCAGTTGCACACCATCTGGGGCGGTGTCGGCGGCAATCGGTTCTATCAAAAACTGCGCGGTGTTGGGGTTGTAGAAATCCACAACGAGATGGGTTCGATATCACACTCGCATGTGTTGCCGCCGGCGCTACGCGATCGCGAGAACGCACTCGCTGTGCTGAATCGACTGACACAGAAAGCCGCAATGCGGTTGCGCAAGGCATGCCATACCACCGGTCATGTTGCCGTTAAGGTGAAACACTTAAACGCCCCGACTTGGGACGCTAACGCGAGGCTGCAGCCCACGCAGGACACGCTCGACCTCGTACACACTATTACCGGCTTGTGGGAAAAGTATCCCAAACGAAAATCTGCTACCCCGCTACAGGTCGCCGTTGTGTTTGGTGACCTCGCACCCGACGGTGCACAAAATTTCTCGCTGTTCGGCGAAGACCCAACAAAGAAAAAACTCAATGCCGCAATGGATGACCTCAACCTGCGATTTGGTAAACGTGCAGCATACTTTGGCGGCGCACACAGCGCGCTCGATCATGGCAGACTCGCGATCGCGTTCAACCACATCCCCGACGTCGAAACGGAGCGCTAATGTCATCCTCTAGCATGGCCAACAACATTGTGATCATCACCGGCGCCTCAACCGGCATCGGCGAGGAGCTCGCGTATCAGCTCGCCAAAGAAGGCGCGCATTTAGTGCTGTCGTCGCGCCGCGTCGATGAACTCGAACGTGTCGCCAAAAAAGTTCGCCAGCTTGGCGCACGCGCCACCGTAATCGCGTGTGATGTCGCGAAAGAATCCGACTGCAAACACTTGATCGACATGACCGTATCCGAGTTTGGTGGAATCGACACCATCGTGCTCAATGCCGGAATGACGATGTGGGCAAAGTTTGCCGATATCAAGGACATGTCGATCATCGAACGCATCATGCAGGTCAACTTTATGGGCGCGGTGTATTGCACCCACTACGCGTTGCCACATTTGCAGAAAAGCCGCGGCCGTATTGTTGGTGTTGCCAGCCTCACCGGCTTAATTGGTGTGCCTACGCGCACCGCTTACGCGGCGAGCAAACACGCCATGCGCGGCTTCTTTGATTCACTGCGTATCGAGTTACAGGGCACCGGCACCAGCGTCACCATGATCTATCCCGGCTTTGTCGCAACCGGCATTCGTGAGAACGCCACGGGCGCGGATGGCAAGCCTGCCAAAATCGATCCGGTTAACAAAGATGAAGTGATGAGTGTCGAGGAATGCGCCTCAATCATCGTCGATGCTATCCGCCAACGCAAGCGCGAAGTGGTGATGACGCTAAAGGGAAAACTCGGCCAGTGGCTGAAGCTAATTGCGCCCTCGGTGATTGACGGCATGGCCAAACGTGCGGTCGAGGGCAATCAAAAATACGTCGAGCCAAACGCATAAACACCAGTATCGACCGGCAGCATCAGCCAAAATGTCGTGATAACGCCCGTCTATACATGCCGTTGCCTGTTGGGAACTTCTAATAACCTCAAAATTGTCTCCCCGGCCTAGTTACGTAACTGCGCCGGGGCCTAAGTTTTCTAGCAGTATCAATTACTTAAAAAAACTTGGATACCGGCCCGGCGCAACCCTTGTGGTTGTTCGCCGGTACGACAGAGTTTTTAGAAGTTCCCTGTTATCGTTTGATTGTTTAATTGCTTGTTATTGCTTTGTATCACCCGTCAATCCGAGGCCGCACGTTTGCGGCAGAGGAATCTCATCCGGACACTGCGCGACAACGCTCGTCCGAGCCGTACCCAAGCGCTAACGGATGAGATGTCTCGCCAAGCTGGCTCGACATGACAAGACTTAATTTCGCAGCAAGGTTCTCTATGTCGCTCGCCACTTGGTTCACTTATTTCATCGCCACGCTTATCATCTGCGTGTCGCCAGGCCCCGGGGCCTTATCCAGCATGTCTGCGGGCATGAAGTACGGCTTTGCGCGCGGCATGTGGAATCTGGCCGGCCTGCAGGCCGCCATCGTCGTCAACGTTTTCGCGATCTGGTTGGGGTTGGGCGCGCTGTTGGTTGCATCCACCACCGCCTTCGACATCATGAAGTACCTGGGTGCGGCTTACCTCATCTACCTCGGCATCCAGAAGTTCCGTGAAGAGCCGGTGGCCTTCGAACAAATTTCCGCACAAACCAACTTCCAGGACACCTCACCGTTTGGCATCTTCAAACAAGGCCTGTTGGTAAATCTCACCAATCCGAAAGGGTTGTTGTTCTTGGCCGCCGTGTTGCCGCAGTTTGTCGACACCGCCAAACCCACCGCGATTCAGTACGCCATCCTCGGCGGCACCATGGTGGTAGTTGATGTCGTGGTGATGATTGGCTACGCCGCGCTCGCTTCAACGATTCTGCGTATGCTCAAAGACCCGAACCATATTCGCTGGACCAATCGCGGCGTGGGAAGTTTATTTGTTGCGGCGGGTGGGGCGTTGGCGGTGTTTAAGCGAGGCTAACTACCGCGAACCGAGTAGCTGCTCCATGACCTTTCGTTTTTGCTCACATCTCATTTGCCCCCAACAAAGATCGACCGTCTTCGTGAGTTCGTTGTCGCGATACAAACGAATTTGCCACGGACGCTTATCAACAACCGAGTGGACATACGAAACAAATGATTCTGCAAAATCGTCAAAAGGGTTGATTGCCGCGTAGAGCGTGGGAAACGAAGTCCTAGACAGTTGTTCGTACGCGCTATCTGCTCGATCAAATCCTAGTTTCGGCGTCGCGTAGTACACGACGTCACGGCGAAGGTTGAACTGAGAATCGAACACACTGGACCACTTGCCAGCGTAGGGGTCTGCGCGCCAGCTCTCCCAAGTAAAGGGATACTTTATTTGGATTTCTTTTTCCTTGGGCAATGGAGCGAAATAATCCGGGTGAAAGTTCTCACCCACTGCGATCACGTGCGCCGCTTCGTGTAGCAAAATATATCGAATGGCATTTGCGCGGTTATCACCCGCAGGATGTTCAATCGTCGCCTCCAGTCGATAGCGGGCGTCAGCGCGAAACGGCGTGTTCTCCTTCCACGTCGCCCATTGATTGGCTTTGTAATTTCTTAAGATCGACATATCCAGAACAATTGCCGCGACATCATTCTGAAAAACTCCGCCTTTCGCTTGTACGGTAAATGCCGTACTTCCCAAGCCCTCAAGAAAGAAAACACCCGCTAACTTCGGCCGTAAAAGTTCCTTTACCTTGGTCGGGAGGGAGGCAAACGCATGATCAAAATCCACCCGCAGGTCTGGCGGCACAAACGTCGCGCGCGGCCTATCGCGAAAATTATCTAGGATGTTTTCAAAGTTCATGTAAACCAGTAGTGCTTCTGGCGCGGCACCTACACGGTCGTGCAACGGACGCGCCAGCCAATCACGCCAGTAGGTTCGTGATCGGACTTCCGATTTTGCCCTCGCCTCAGACACGCACGATCGGTCACTCTCACGGCAGGGGATTGGCGGGGGCTGCGCGAATGTGGCTGAGCCAAACAGAGCAAGAAATGCGCTTATCAGCGCGCAGCGGTACACGGAAATACCTTTGTTCTGTTTCGCTTCTGGCCTCAACGTTGACTTCCCCCAAACACCATCAAAAACACAAACATCGCAAACAATATCCCCATCACCAAAAAGAAAATCTTCCATCCAGACTTTGGTGATTCGCCCTCGACTTCGCCCGTCTGACCGTTAACCACAAAGCGGTAAGTCTTGCCGCTAAACAAATACGCCGACACCCACATCGGCAGCAGAATGTGTTTGAACGTGAGGTGACTGTATTGGCTATTGAGCGTCGAAATACGCTGATGATCCCCGCCGATATCCTGTCGCACCAGCGACTGCACCTTGGCGTCAATGAATTCCTTACCCTTGGCAAAACCCGTTTTCAAATCGACCGAATAGGCTTCGGCTTGAAAGCCGGTAATGTACTCATCTTGATACGGCACCAGCTCGCCGGTATTCCAGGTGCGGAGCTTGGTTGAGAATGCGCCCATGATGGCGGTGCCAACAAAGCCCCCCCGCGCGAGCGCCGCGTCATTACTGCCCGCTTGGTCGTTCGCGCCAAACGCCGTTTTAGAACCCGCCACCAACACGTCGTTATGAAAAAACGATACCTCACCCGAGGCGTAACTCCAGTCGGTGACGGTCCGCGATTGTGTGACAGTCTGTCCGCCGGAGTTAGTGGTTGTGTAACGTTCGGTACGATCGTCGCCGCGCTGACCGGTGTATTGTGAAAACGTATTGGCATCAAATGTCCAGTACGGAACGTAAAGTCCCTTGATACCGCCATCACTTTGTGCAAACTTTTTTAGCGCGCTTGGTGCAAGCCACAGCCCCTTCAACCACGCACGCCATTTATCCTGCGCCTGAAGTTTGGTGATCTTAAAAGGCACCAGCGACTTCGGCTTGATAGAACGCTGCGCGTAACTTTGGCTGGTGATGGGTGTACCGCAGAAGACACACGCCGTCGCGAACAAATTTGCCGGAAGGGTTTGTTCACCGCCGCAGTTTTTACACTTGAGATGCTCTTGCTCGTGTGTCTCATGCAGGGCTTCCAGTTTGGTGAGCCACACATTAAGCGGCAGCTCTTCAATGTCGTCGGTCTTTTCATCAAACGCATTCACCGCGCCGCAGAAGTCACACTTGAGCGACGTCGTGCCGGGAGAGAACGACAGCTTGGCGCCGCACGATCGACATGGAAACGCGCGCACCTTGTCGGTCATCACGTCGAGCGTGGTTTGGGATGCGTTTGGATTTTCCATCAATTCTTTACGGGCCGCAGACGGCCCATCGATAGGCAATCGATAAATTCGCCGTTGCGAAACGAGTCGTGCGGGTGTGTGCCTTCGACAGCAAAACCAAATTTCTTGTACAGCGCAATCGCCGCATGGTTATCGATGTACACCTCCAGTTCCAAGCGCGAGTACTGCAGCCAATTATCGGCAAGGTCGATGGCGGCTTTCATCAGGGCAGACCCCACACCATTGCTTTGATACGCATCGTGGACTGCCATACCAAGCGCACCAACATGCCGCCGACGGATGTGTTTAGCCGCCGGGTGCAAGCCGAGATTACCCACCACCTTGCCATCGACGACTGCCACCAGCATATGGCTTCCTGCGGGAAATTCAGCGAGCCGCGTTTTCCATAAGTCGAGCGAGGCCATCGGTAATTGCAGCGTATTCGCCTGCGCAATTGGCTGCGACATGACCTCGCAAACCGCAGCGTAGTCGGTTGGTTCAGCCGCGCGAATGGTGATGTTCATGACGACTTCGCCAGCGCGTGGTCTGCCGCGCCCGCGACTGCCGCATCCTTTTGCCGGCGCGGCGCGTAATCAAGCAAAAACCAGGCACCGACCGCGAGGTTAACAACGGCAAAAGCGATGCCGACACTGAACCCCTTCCAATTGACGATCATGTGCAATAGCACCAACACACAACCGAATCCAACGAGCCCGGCGGCGACCCGATACAGTTTTGATTTCATGGCAACTCGCGCATTGTGGCGTTGGGCGTTGGGCGTTGGGCGTTGGGCGTTGGGCGTTAAACGTTAGACCTCAGGCACCAAGCATCAAGCGCGGCGCGGCACTGGCGGCGGGACGCTGGTGAAGAGCGGGGACAA
>JACMOJ010000216.1 GCA_014378085.1 Burkholderiales bacterium
GACATGGCCGGGTTTTCGCCCTGGACATACATGCCGCGGATGCCGCCCTTCTTGATCGCGTGCATGACCTCGACCACGGTCAGGCCGGGCTGGTCGTCCAGCGAGCCGGCGGGCACCTTCCAGGCTTTCTCGAAACTGGCACGGACCACGGGGCTGGACACATGCTGGTAGTCCGGGAACATCATCGGGATCAGGCCCGCGTCCGAGGCGCCCTGTACATTGTTCTGTCCGCGCAATGGATGCAATCCCGTACCAGGACGACCAATCTGCCCGGTCATCAACGTCAACGCGATCAGGCAACGCGCATTATCGGTACCGTGCACATGCTGTGAGATGCCCATCCCCCAGAGGATCATCGATCCTTTGGAGGTCGCAAAGGTGCGCGCGACCTCCCGCAACGTTTCGGCGGGAATGCCGCACAGCGGTGCCATCTTTTCCGGACTGTAGTTCTTTGCGTTCTCTTTCAAGGCTTCAAAGTTCGCTGTGCGATCGCGAATGAAGTCTTCATTCACAAGTCCTTCGTCGATGATGGTATGGATCATCGCGTTCAGCATCGCGACATCGGTGTCGGCCTTGAACTGCAACTTACGCCAGGCGTGCCGCCCGAGTTCAGTCCCACGTGGGTCGGCGACGATCAGTTTCGCACCATTTTTTACCGCGTTTTTTATCCAAGTCGCCGCGACGGGATGGTTAGACGTCGGATTCGCACCGATCAGGAAAATAACTTCAGCTTTGGCAACATCGGAGACCTGATTGGAGACGGCGCCTGATCCCACACCTTCCAATAGTGCCGCAACGGAAGAGGCATGGCAGAGACGCGTGCAATGGTCAACGTTGTTGGTCCCAAAGCCGGTTCTCACCAGTTTCTGAAACAGATACGCCTCTTCGTTGCTGCCCTTGGCGCTACCAAATCCCGCCAATGCATTCTTGCCGTGAGTATCACGAATTTTCGCGAGTGTGTGTCCCGCCAAATCGAGTGCTTCTTCCCAGGTGGCTTCGCGAAATACGTCTCGCCAGTTTTCCGGGTCGAGTTTGAAATCAGCTGTCTTGGCAACACCGTCTCGGCGGATCAATGGTTTTATGAGGCGTTGCTGATGATGCGCGTAATCAAATCCATATCGGCCTTTGACGCAAAGGCGGTTGTGGTTTGATGGTCCGTCACGACCCTCGACGCGGATGATCGTGTTGTCTTTGACATGGTATGTGAGCTGGCAACCAACACCGCAGTAGGGGCACACACTATCCACAGTCTTGTCTGCCACCACCTGATACGCTTCTTTCGCCGGTGACAGCGCACCAGTCGGGCAGGCCTGCACACATTCGCCGCACGCCACGCAGCTTGAGACGCCCATGGGATCATCAAAGTCGAAAACGATTTTCGATTGTGCGCCACGGAATGCGTATCCAATCACATCGTTCACCTGCTCCTCGCGGCAAGCGCGCACGCAGCGGGTGCACTGGATGCAGGCGTCAAGGTTGACGCTCATCGCGGGGTGGGAGAAATCGGCATTCGGCTGCAGACGCGGCCTGAAGCGCGATGCGGTGACGCCAAGCTTCTGCGCCCACATCGTCAGTTCGTTGGCACCCGGCTTGTAATCCTTCGGCGGCGCGTCGGAGGTCAGCAACTCCAACACCATCTTCTGCGAGGCTTCAGCACGTGGCGAGTTGGTCGTCACCTCCATGCCGTTCGCAGGATGTCGGCAGCACGATGGCGCGAGTACGCGTTCGCCCTTGATTTCAACCACGCATGCGCGGCAATTACCGTCTGCACGGTAGCCCGGCTTGTAGCAAAGGTGCGGGATGTCGATGCCCTGCTGCTTGGCGATTTCGATCAACGTCTGATCGGCAAGCGCGGTGATTTTCTTGCCATCCAGCGTGAATTCGACTTCTTCAGCGCGGATGATGGATTCAAGGGCTACGTCGCGGGCGTTCATTATGAAATTTCGTGCGAAAAATGTTTGATGACACAGAGAATCGGGTTCGGTGCGGCCTGGCCCAATCCACAAATAGATGCATCGACCATCACCTGTGACAATTCCTCAAGCAGTCCGGTTCGCCACTTCGATTCTTCCAGTAGCTGCACCGCTTTTTCGGTGCCGACACGGCATGGTGTGCATTGCCCGCAACTCTCGTGTTCGAAAAACTTCATGAGGTTCAATGCAGCATCGCGCGCCTTGTCGCGACCCGACAAAACCACGATGGCGGCAGAGCCGATAAAGCAGCCATGCGGTTGAAGCGTATCAAAGTCGAGCGGAATATCGCCCATGCTGGCGGGCAGAATGCCGCCGGACGCACCGCCCGGGAGATAGGCATAAAAGCTTTGCCCGTCCGGCAACCCACCGCAGTATTCATCGATCAATTCATTGACCGTGATTCCCGCAGGCGCCAGCTTTACGCCGGGACTTTTCACACGGCCTGAAACGGAAAAGGATCGCAAGCCCTTGCGACCATTGCGGCCCTGATTGGCGAACCAGGCAGCGCCTTTCTCGAGGATATCGCGCACCAGGTAAAGCGTTTCAAAATTGTGTTCCAGCGTCGGGCGCTTAAACAATCCGACCTGGGCTACGTACGGTGGACGCAAGCGCGGCATACCGCGCTTGCCTTCGATCGATTCGATCATCGCCGACTCCTCACCGCAGATGTAGGCACCGGCACCGCGACGCAATTCGATGAGCGGCAATTTCACACCACCCGGTGGATTGGCGATGAGCTTCGCAAGCTCTGCCTGCAGCAGATTGCGGCATGCATGGTATTCATCGCGGAGGTAAACGTAGATCGCGTCGATACCGACGATCTTTGCTGCGATCAGCATACCCTCCAGAAAAC